>NZ_CP179549.1:0-8122 GCF_033969665.2 Borreliella sinica
AAAATCAATTTTCTTTCACTAAACTATAAAAAGTGTATTAACATTAATAATGTTAATAATGTAACTTAATATTTTTTAGGAAGATATTTACTTTTAAATCAAAATTTTGCATTATATTATTTATGATTATAAATCACTAAATGAAAGGAGGAAACTTAACATGACAAAAGTTACAACACATAAAAAAAGTCCAACTTGCCACAACAAACATCAACGCAAATTAATTGTTCTTATCTCAACACTAGCATTTGTAAACAAAAAGTATAAAAAATATACCCAAAGTATCATACTCTATTACTTTAATGAAAATCTAAAACGAAATGGTCAAAAGCCCGTTAAACTAAAAACACTACAAAATTATCTTTACGAATTAGAAAAAAAATTTAAAGTCACAACTAATTATCACAAACACCTGGGGGTAAATTGTGGGACTGAAATTTACTATAAACTTAATTTTCCAAAAAAAGAGTGTTACTTTAAGATAAACAAATTCTTTGAAGATAAAAAACAATCAAGATTTGAAAAAAGAGTTGAAATAGGGCTTAAAGAGAAATTTAATAAAAATGGGAGTGTAAATTTTGAGGCGTGTTTAAGTAATAATAATAATAATAATATAAAAGAAGAAGAAAAAACGAGAGACAATCCAATAAAAAAATTTCAAAAAATAAAGTACTTCAATAAATGTAATTTTTTAGATAAGAAATCTCTCTCAATTTTATTATATTTAGATATTGAGGAAGATAAATTGATTAAAGTATTTAAAACCATAAAAAGATATGAAATTGAACTAACAAAAAATAAGAAGATTTTTTCAAATAAATCTTGCTTTAAAGAAAAGCAAAACAAATTAAGGGAAACATTAGAAAATAACAAAAAACGATTAGAAAAAAACGGATATAATGCTGAACAATTGGAAACAGAATTTAAAAAAATATATGAAAATTACAAATTAAAGCCGCATTTTATAATTGAGTATCACAAATATAACGATTTAAGCAAAATAATGCGCAAATTAGAAAAATCAATTGAATTGAAAAAAGAAAATTCACAAAAAGATTATGAGAACTTAAAAACAAACATTTTCAATATTCTTATTGAGCGACTAAAAAATATGGCAAATATTGAAGCCCTAAAACCAATTGTAAAAGACTATTTGAATAGCAAAAAGAAATTAGAATACAATAAAATATTTGGCACATATTATAATGATTTATTAGTAATAATAGAAACCGAAAAGAGTTCAGTTAATTTAAAAGAATTAGATAAAAAAGCTATATAAAAGTTAAATAAGGGGGTTTTATGGTAATAAAATTCAAAAAAAGAAAAATTTTAACTAAAAAAATAAATAATAATGTTAAGCAAAATTCAATTATAGATGAAAGTAAAACCTCTTATTACAAAACACTAAAAGAGAAATTAAAAGATAATTTCAAAAAAGAAATGTTCCATAGGGTGGAGAATATGAAAATTTTAAAAGAAATAAGAGACAATAAATATTACAAATTTGACGGCTATAGAACATTTTTAGACTTTTTAAAAGACTTTAATGTGGCAAAAAGTCAAGCATACAAATATTTAAAATTAGCAGCCGCACTGCAAGACGGTGTTCTTGACGCGGATTATGTAATAGAAAATGGTATTAAGAATTCTTTTAATTACATAAGAGATAAAGAAAGTCCAAGTTTAAAAAAATCTAAGCAAAACCCAATAAAGCCATTAAGGCTGCAACTTAAAACTCAAGAAAGTTATGATTTTTACAAAAGCAAAGCTAAATTTACTAGTTTTATGATGAGAGAAATTTTTGAAAATCAAAAAGATTTTCTTAATAAGCTTATGAAAAAGTATGACGAACTAAAAATATAATTTTAAATCAATGCAAATTGATTTTGAGCTTAGGTTAAGCTACACTACAAATAGTGTAGTGAAACTTTTTTAGTTTACCTACCTTTTATTTTCAATTTTCAAAAAATAATGGTAATAGCTTAGCTTAGTTCTTTTGATAAGAGAATATAGCCAAGCTCTAATTTTTTGCTATTAAAAAGAAATTTTGGTTTTAAACGTTTAATTCAAGAGTTTTTGTAAAAAAATTTTTGTAAAAAACTTGTGAAAAAAAGTTTTTGCTATATAATTATTTATAACTAAGTAAAAGGAGGAAACTTAACATGACAAAAGTTTCAAAAAATAATAATTTTAATATTCAAGATAATATACCAAACAATATACAGGCAAAAATCAAATTCAGAAAAGATATGAAAACCCTAAAAATGAATTTACCGCGGATTGACAAAAGTCTTCAGGGACATAAGTATATGTATCAAGATTTTAATGACATATTAGAGGAAATTGAAAATGTTATAGAAAAGCATAATTTGGAGCTTGATTTTGAGCAATATCCAATCTACATAGAGGGTCAATATGGTATATTCGATTGTATTAGAACTACATTTTACAGTACAAGTACTGATTATGAATTTTCTTTTGATACGCGAATTCATATAGATGGGGCTAAAACTATAAATACATTGCCACAACAAGTTGGATCAGCCATTACTTATTTTAAAAGGTATGCTTTAGTTGCTTGTCTTCGCATAAAAAGTGAAGTTGATACCGATGCAGCGCCTATTTACAATAATGATGAAAACAGAAATTCTGTTTCCAATAGACAAGTTAGTGTTAATCAAAAGCAAGAAAAAAAACAAGACATAAATCAAAATCAAAACTTTAATAAAAAGTTAAAAATTGGAAAATCTTATTGCTATGAAATTTTTAGAAACGCGCTATTTAATATAAAAAATTGGGTAAATGAAGATACAGAAAAAAGTAATATAAATGCCCTAATAAGGGCGTTATGTGTTGACAATGATGATGTTTTAGATAATATTTTTGAAAAAAATTCCGAGCTTAAAAGCATAGAATATTGGGTAAAAATTTTAAAAGAATATTTCAAGAAAAATAATAAATTGGATGATTTAAATAAGTTTGAAAAATTTATGTCTGATAAAAAGTCGGATTATGAAACAAGTGTATTAAAATTTTTCTGTATGTTAAAAGAAGAAAGACAATTTGATTATATGTTTGCATTGTAATAATTTGGATTAATACCAATATTTCCCCTTATTTGGGGGAAATATTAACTTATTGGTGGACTATTAACTTATTAGTGAACTATTATATATCTAAATCAAAGATTATAGAAATAATAGTTCACACTATCTATTTTTATTTAAATTTTTTTCTAAAGAATTTATCCTAGCATTTAAATTATCTATTTTTTTATTTAAATTTTTTTCTGAGGTTTCTATCTTGGAAATTAAACTATCTATTTTTTTGTTAAAATTCTTTTCTAAATTTTCTGTTTTGTAGTTAGAATTTTTTTCTATATTGTCTATTTTTAAATTTAAAGTAATATTTAAACTATCTATTTTTTTGTTAAAATTCTTTTCTAAGTTTTCTGTTTTGTAATTTACAGTGTCTAGCGCAAGCTTTAAATTATTTTCTACACTATCTTTTAATAGCTTTAAATTTTTTTCTATATCCACTATTTTATGCTTTAGCCCCTAAATAACATAATTGTCACTATGAAACAAAGAAAATATACTATCTCTTCACCAAAGCCCATTTTTGTAAATTCGTTTTTTATGTTTTCTATATCTAATAATTTATTCTCTAAATTCTTCATAAAATCCCTTTCTTGTCCTTATAAGGATATATAAATAATAATATTTATTTTAGCGTTGTTTAGAAAGTGAAAATTATTAAGTAGATATGGATTTATAAATTTCTTTACTATTTAATATATTTAGCAAATATCCACAAAATAATACCACTAAAAATAGCGGTGATAAAGGGCGGTATTATTATCAGAACAAAAATACTTTTTATATAGTATTCTTGAAATATTGTATTTATAGTCGCTTTAGTTTTGTAAAATCCTTTTTTAATATCTTTTATATCATTTTCTAAATTAGCTATTTGATTTTCTAAATTAAAAATTTTACTACATAGATATGAACTGTCTTTTGTGATATTTTCTTTTATAACGGATATTTCTTTTTTTATATTTTCTACATTATTAGAAATATTATTTTGTAAAAGATTTTTTTTATCATATGAATTTAAATTATATTTGTTAACATCTCGCATTAAAAAATCCTCAAATTTTGTATTAACAACTAGTATTAATTTTCTAAATTGCGAATTGTGAGTTTTTGACGCTTATATCTATAATTACAAGACTCTATTAGCTCATTTTCAGTCTCTTTATGAATTTTACAATAAGTTATTTGCTGCTCTATTTTCCCGGGATGGATTACGCAAGAATTTACAAGCACAACAAAATCAAAAAAAATGAAAATTTTATTTTTCACGGTCCCACTCTCCAAGCTTTAAAAAGTAAAGCAAAGCCATATAATTACAATATGTTTTTTAAAATACAAAATTTAAAAAACGGTTTATTTATTTTTGAAACAAGTAAATTTCAATTTTTTAAAAATTTAACTAATTTGTCTTGTTACATTTTCCATTACATTTTAACAAACTGAAAATGTAACAACAATGAGATTTTTAGAAACTCTCCATTATAAAGATTATTCTCTTTAAAACAGATTATAAAGGGCATACGAGATAAATTTTCTAGTCTTTTATATATAATAAACGTAGTATATACTATAAACCGTGCAATAGCATTTAAGTTGCCACTTGAGTTTATTATTTCTATCCTATAGCCCAAATTTTGAATATAATGTAGGGCCTATTCGTTTATAAAACTCTACTAGTTTTTGCTACAATTTGAATTGTAATTTTGATTAATTTTTATTAACTAAATACTAACTCATAGAAAAAAGTCAATTTTGCATATATCAATAGTTATTTGATTTAAATAATTATTACTGCAAATTTATCCCCGTAAAGATAGTAAAAATTAATAAAAACCATTAAGTGAAAATAAAATCTTTTAATTACCCATTTATAGGCGATATACTACGCTTTTCTTGTAAAAAATTAATTATTCACTATGGCTAAATTTGTGTCGCTTATGGGGCCCAAAACAGCCAAAATAAACGATCTTATTTGGGCTTAATAATAATTTTACTTTATGTGGTTTTTGGGCTACGTAGAACTTCATAATTTGGCCTAGAAAGTAAAATCAAAATGGGTTTTAATTTTGATTGATTTTTTCTTTTTTGCTTGTAGTATTGTTACAAAAACCCCAACAAAACTAACTATTAATTAGTGTTGTTGGGCTCAAAATGGATAATTGTTATTTTACAGGTGCTTAAATCTATAAAATAGAGCAAAAAAAATAATAAATTTTAAAAAATCTACAAAAATACTTGTGTTTTATAGGAAAGTATAAACATATATCTTTATAAAGATATAGCCAAAAACATGTAAATTCAATATATTTCCCCAGTAATTTTAAAGTTTTGTTATATTTAGAATAACTTTTAGTAGCTACATTTATGTTCGCTTAAAAATTGTTTTTTCACTTACTAAAGCTATTCTAGCCCGAATTTTGCACACAATTAAAGCTTTTTAGTTTGACTAATATTGGTAATTTTTGCTAGAATTAATATTAATTAATATTATTTTATTTTTATATTTAATTTTGTTTGATTTAAAAGTGAGATTAATAAATGGAAATTAATGATTATTTAGATTTTAAAAAAACCACCGCTGAAGTATTACTTAAAATTAATGATGATTATCAAAAAATACTACAAATATTAGATAAAAATAAAACCTTAAAAAATAGGATAAAAAAATCAACTGAAAATAAACAAGAAAATTTCAAAACCCCCGCTAAACTGTACTTAAATCCAAAAATTAACCAATTAATTATAAAATGCGTCAAAATCTTAAAACAAATTGACCCAATATCTGGTTGGTTCGTACATTTACTAGTAATAAGTGGGTGTAGGGGCGCCGAACTGCAAAACGTAAAAATGCAAGATATTTCAGTCTTTTTAAGTAAAACTGGAAAAACTTTATACAACATAAAAGTAAATGTGGTAAAAAAAAGAGTTAATACTTGTGTGAGAGAATTTGTTATAAATTCAAAAGAATTTAATGCTATTCAAAAAGCACATGAAGATTTTTTTAAAGAAAAAAATCTTAATACAAGTCGCACTTATTTTTTCCAAAAAACCAAACATAGGTTTAAAGATAATCGAATTAGTATTGATCATATTGCTAAAAAATTCAAAAAGTTGCTTAAAAAGTGGGGTTTTAGGGCAAATAAATCACTCCATTTATGTAGAAATTTGTTTATTTTTAATTTAAAGGCTAGTGGTTATAATTCTTTTCAAATTAAAGAACTTATGAAATATTCTTCAACATATGAAATTGATAATATTTATGGACTATCTTCTGCAAGTAAAATTCAAGCGTATGAGTGCATAAAGAATAGTATTGGACTGTAAATCACCTATTAAGCTTAAATGATGAATATCTTTATTTTTGACATATAATCTCTATCTATTAACTTGATTTACTTATTTTTTTTACAATTTTTTATCCGTGTCCCTATTCAACGGGGACACGGATACTATTTGAAAACGCCATATCTTTAGAAAAGAATACTTTTTCACTTGTTGATAATAGGCCTTTTAATCTGTCTGATATCGCCTTTTTATTAGGGTCATAATTAAACATAAATTCTTTAAATTTATAATTTACATTATTAATTAGTGGGTATTTACGCATAATTTCATCAATTTTAATTTTGAGTAGTTCTTTAATGGGTTTTTCTTTTTTTCTGTTTTCATTTTGAATTTTGTTCAGTTCTACTTTTAAATTTTTAATTTCAAAAAGAGAACACTCAAGATTTACAGCGGACTGTTCAGTTTCAATATTAAGGTCTATATAATCAACATACTCTACAAATTCATTTACCCAATTAAACTCAACTCCAGATTGATAAAAATCACTCTTTTCTACTAACTCTTCAACAAAATTTATAAAAGTCTGATTATCATCATTATGTGATATTAATAAATTGACCGCATTGTTTTTCCCAATTTTATTTCTCAAATTGATAATTTCTAATTCACATTTATTAACAAATTTAAGCACTTTTGATATTAAAGAATTATTTCTTTTTATCTTACAATTAATAGGCGCTGTACCTATTAAAAAGAATAAGTTACAATATTCAAGTCCAGTACACGCTAACTGAATTTGTGCTTGTACATAATATTTGAAAAAATACTTACTACTTAAAAAATTACCATTTTTATTGTACTCTTCAATGGCACTACTCATATAGTTAGAGTCACTACTCTTAATTTCTAAAAGTTCTAAATCACCACAAATATTAATAAACCAACCGTCAATTGTTGAGCCCACTAAATTTTCTGATTTACTCATTTTTTTGAAATAGTTATATTTATCAACACCATTGGCATATTTATTTTTGTACAAAACCTCAATATTATCACCGTGTGCCTTTATAAATTCTCTAAATCCTAAATTTTCTAACTCTTTTCCTTTTAACATATGTAAATTCTCTTTAAAAGGCATACTCATACCAAAAGATTTGAGCACTCGATTTATCATTAAGTCTTTAAGTCCAGCTCCACCAATAAGAATATTTCCTATTTCACTAGCCCCGTATCTACCGAGCTTGTTTCTTTGCTCGCTAAAATCAATACTACGATTAAATTTAAAACACTCTTTACTGTTTATTCCAGGTAATTTTTTGCCTATCTTGCTTAATTTGCTTTTTTCTTTAGTTTGAGAAGATTTTTCCTCAAATATTTCACAACCAATAAAACTCTGTTGATTAACATGTATTATTTTGGATTTTTCGTTTATCTTATTATTTTGTATTTCTTGATTATTTTTTGAAACTTTTGTCATGTTAAGTTCACTCCTTTTACTTAGTTATAAATAACTATATAGCAAAAACTTTTTTTCACAAGTTTTTTTACAAAAACTCTTGAATTAAACGTTTAAAACTAAAATTTCTTTTTAATAGCAAAAAATTAGAGCTTAGCTATATTCTCTTATTAAAAGAACTAAGCTAAGCTCTTACCATTATTTTTTGAAAATTACTAAATAAAAGGTAGGTAAACTAAAAAAGTTTCACTACACTATTTGTAGTGTAGCTTAACTTAAACTT
>NZ_CP135182.1:0-32035 GCF_033969665.2 Borreliella sinica
GTAATAATTATTGTTTAGTACAGATATTATTGTTATATAGATTAACTTCATTAGCCAGGCATTTAACTTAGTTTTCACATTAATTAATCTAAATTGCTAACTAAGCAACCTGTTTATCTAAAACTTTTTTAAAACCCTTATAAATTAACCTAATTAGCTGCTATTTTGTACGTAAAAAAGTAATTTGAATCTCTTTGGAAAGAGAGATATAATATCTACATGATATTATACAAATTTTTTACCTTAAGTTTTCTAAGTATAGGAAAAAGTCCATTTACGAAGTAAATCCTAAAGAATTCATTATAATTAGTGAACATCTTATGAAAACTTCCAGCACTACTCACCAATTACTTGGTATTATTATGGCTTCTGGAATTCCATTAACTCATCTAAAAAATCAAAATATCAAAACTCCTTACAATTCAAAATCCAATACACTTTCTTATGTGTTAAATTTTGTCTGCGCTGATAGAGAGTAATTTCTTTTTGTCTAGATTTTCAATACATCTAGAAATTTTGTTAGAGTCTATTAGAGAATATGTTTTAATTACTAAGCCGCTATTTATTATGTGGCAAAAAAAATATTTGATTTTGGTATTACTACTAAACAACTGAAAATTGCTTATTCTTTAATAGTGCAGTCTAAAGAAAAGCTAAAAGCAATAAAATATACCGCTAATTCAAAAAACCTATTATTAACTGAAAATCCATGTATTCTAAATCTAGGTGAAAAACTCTACTACATTAAGTCATTTTTAACTATAAAGCCACATCAAGGCAATTTGAATTTTTACAAAAACAGTATACACAAAAATACGTATACTATTGCAAATTTAATTTCTAATTTTTTTTCTGAAAAGGGAACTTGCAAAAGCTTGCATAATCTAAAATTATACATTAATTTTAACTTAATAAAATTAGGCATTTACAAAAATACTTGTAAATTACAAAAGCGAATTTTTTCTAAAGTCTTTTTTCTTAATTAATTGAGGTGAAAAATTTTTAGTGCGATTATGGAAAGTCAACTAAGCCAACTACAAAAACTATTAATCAAATTAGAAGCACTTTACACTAGAGATATAGAGAATTGTGTTTTAGTCTATTACAAAATCAATTACCCCATACAAACATGTTATACAAAAATAAAGGAACATTATGGATAATAATGTGACTAGAGTGAACTAAATATGGGTGAAAATTTTGGTAAATTACAAAAGCGAATTTTTTCTAAAATCTTTTTTCTTAATTAATTAATTATTTTAAAAATCCCTCAATTATCGAAATAATGAAAGGCCCGATAATAGCTATAGCAATAGGAACTAATATAATTGAGATAATGGTTATTACTCTATTGCCTAAGTCAAGATTTTTGGATAATAATTGATTATTAATTTTTAGTTTTTCATCAAGATTTTGTGCCAAACTAGCTATATCTTTTTGTAAATTCTTCTCTACAGTGCCAATCTTAGCGTCTAAATTATCTATTTTGGTATTTAAATTTTTCTCTACTACGCTATCTATTTTAGCATTAAGTTCACTTTTTACACTATCTATTTTAGCATCTAAATTCTTCTCTACAAAAGAGAGCTCAGTAATAAGATTCTCAAACTTTAAACCAAATTGTTTTTCTAAATTTTCTAAATCTCTATATGTAAGGTTATTGTGAAAATATCTGTTTGACAAATCTTGAGCAATTAGTTGCTCCATTCCTAAACGAAGAAACTCTTTATATATTTGTTCCTCGGTAATATTTGCCGTCAATACTGATTTCATAATTTACTCACCTACTAATCAGTATAACATAAATTACAGCCAAATAACATTGTATTTTTAAAATCTCCTAAATTCTTTTAGGACTCGGCGACGGGGAGGCGGATTAATAAGATTGCCAATTTGATCTAATCTTTCTGCCTCTTTCTGCTTAATTCTAGCAATCCACTTGGTTATAATTCCCGAGGGATCCAAATCTTTAGAGTAAAACTTAAATACTTCTTTTTCCAAATCCAGTATCCGCTTATATAATTTTCTAGTAAATCTAATATCGCGCTCTCCAACCAAATAAGCTATGGTATGAATATAGAAAAATATACTACCCTTCGCAAACCTAAATTCAATGTAATAAGCTTTATTGAAAGTTTTGAATTTTTTTTTAGAAAATTTACAAACAGAAACATAATCACTGTAAAATTTATCAAATTTGACCTTTTTGAATCCGTAAAACATTCCCAAAAATGGTTTGTCGTAAAAGAAATCAAAAACAGTGTGGAAAAATGTTTCGATTGTTTTGAGATTGATTTACTTTTCAAAGGACTTGTAAGTAAAGGCTACCTAAGGGGTGATAATGCGTTTGTAAATTCTCCAAATGCATTATTTGCAAACTTAGGTATTGACGAGGATATTTACTTTGACGAAAAACATTATCCGATCTCTTATGTTCCGTCAGAATCGGATATTTTGATCGCAAAGTACAAAGACACAAGTTCTGTACCAAACTCAACCACATTAAGTCATTTGCACCTCTCTAAAACTCAATAAAAGCAATCTAAATTATTATCTAAACAGCTCTAATTTATCACTTACAAATCATTTACTAAATTTTAATTACCAATTATATCACCTAATCTATTAATTTATAATTATACACACAACTTACTTATTAGATTTTTTTGATTTAATTGTAATTTAATTGTAAAAAGAAAAATCATTTTACTGTTAATTAAGAAAAGCAATTTTTATAAAAACTGCGCTAAACCTAAGAAGCAATAAAATAAATATTTATTATATATGCCTTTTTGATAAGTTCGTGCAAATTATACTGGCAACGACCCTAATAACCCTACCCTCTCTCTACATTAGAATAAAAATTAAAACTCTTGTTGTGTGGGGTCTCACTATAGATATGTCTAAAGGATTAATAGAGGATGCACTTAAAATTAAAAAGATTAATGGGGACAGTTCTGATAATATAGAAAATGTTAACGAAAGGAAAAAAGTGGTTTTTGTTAATGGCAAATAAAAAAACAAGACTAATTGCTTGTCTTGTTTTTTTATTTGCCATTAGAAAGCCATTGTATTTCTAATATTTTTTCAATTTTTATTAACTATTGTTACAGAATTTTTAAAATTTCTTGTACAATTTTAGCTGAATTAATGGCGGCCAATTCATAAAATTCACTATATTCAACTTCATTTTTTTCTTTATTTACAATGTCACATATAGACCTAATAACTATAAAAGGTATACTAAACATATGCGCAATATGCGCTACTGCTGCACCTTCCATTTCAACGGCTATTACATCGTTAAAGTTTTTTCTAATTTTGTTTATATAAATTGGGTCAATAAACTGATCTCCTGTTAATATCAGCCCTGAATATGCATTAAAACCTTTAATCTTCAATTGAATAACTTTTGTAGCCTTATCCACCAAATTTTTGTCGGCACTAAATTTCTGAGGGAAGTCCATAATTTGCCCAACCTTGTGTCCAAATTTAGTTAAATCGACATCATGATATGCAATCTCCGAAGATATTACTATATCTCCTATTTTAATACCTTTATACTTATCAGTAATAACACCCCCAGCAACTCCAGAATTAATTATATGACTTACTTTATATTTTGACAAAATATAGCTAGTCCATGCACCCGCATTAACCTTACCAACTCCACATTCAACAGCTATAACATTTTGATTAGACAACTTTCCCTTTATAATCTTTTTATTAAGGCCATATTCTTTAAGCACTATTTCTCTCTTATTAGAAATAAGCTTATTCATATGTTCAAGCTCATAGTCCATAGCCATTATTATCAAAACATTAGTGTCTTTAGCAAAAGCAATATGGCTGTTTGAAAAAACTAATAAAAAAAGAAAAAATTTTATTAAAAATTTGCCCATAAAATCATACTCCTTATAGTTAAAATACTTATACCTGTATTTTAACACACAAAACTTACCTATTAGATTTTTTTTGATTTAATTGTAATTTAATTGTAAAAAGAAAAATCATTTCACATAAAAACACTAAAATTTCTAATTTTAGTTCTAATGCTTTTCTTATATTTTCTAATTGTTGATCAAGAGAACCACAACACCAGTCTTAAAATAATTATTTTTTAATTACCAATAATCATTTTCATATCACTCAAAACACAATATTCAAACCGAGCTCAATTTCAAATTAGAGAGCGCGTCTCTTTTGGTAAAAACATAATTAGAGCCCATTTTACAAACTCCCAACATACTAAAACCCGACTATATTAATACATGGCAATATACTACAAAAATAACTAACTAAACTTTCTTTTAGCTAAACACCTTGTTTTATTATTGATAAATTTATAAAAAATTAAATAAATCTATGCAAGATATGCTTTTAATTTCTATCCACATATTTATCAATAATTAAATATAAAGATAAAACAATATAACAAAAACAAAACATACACATAATGTCGTTGATTTTAGAAATCACGACCTTTATTCATTCATTCATTAATTAATTAATGTTTCTATAGAATGGGAACATTAATACTAAAAATAAAAACTATCTTACAATTAATAAAAGACAATCATCTTAAAGTATGCTTTTCTATTTCTTTTTTCACTTTAAAATATTGTTGATCAATAGTGGGCCTAGACATAAAAACAATATACTCATGCCCTTGTTCACCAGAATACTTAATATCTGGAGAATATAACTGCCTTATACATGAATATAGCCAATAAACTTCGCTTTTAAATTTATTATTCTGCTCATTTTTTATCCTAAAAAACAACCTAATCAATTCTTTAGATCGATCAGAACCTAAATCTAAAAAGAATTTATTAAAATATTCCTCATTATAGTCACTAACTGGAGGTACATCGCGACCACTACCATCTTTTAAATCGTATAAAGTCTTTTTTATATCAACTAGCAAACGATGCTCAGTCGCATATAATTTTAAATTAGAAAATATACCTTCATTAACAATCTCGTCAGACTCTATATCGTAAACTCTTTCTAAATTCTCAAAAAAAGTTTGAACGGATTGTTCCTGCTTATCGGGCAAATAACAACTCAATAGTGCCAATGTTATTATACAAACGCCAACCAAAATCCTCATATATACTCCTTCTCCAACTTACTTGCTAAAACAATCTAAAAATATATAAGTTTGTCCAAATACTATTTTTAGAAAACTTTTAAAAGTTATGCTAAGATAGATTTCCTTAAAGTAAAAACCATATACCAATTTTATCTTTTCTCAAGAATAAGTGAACTACTATCCCTATAATCTTTGATTTAGAAATAGCAGTTCACTTTCAAAAACCTTCATTTAGAAATTCTCGAACAAAATTCAGAAAAAACTCCAAAAATTACATTAATATTAAATTATTAACACATATTTATTAGAGGGGAATATTAATATGAAAAAAATTTTCACATTAATATTAATTTTTAGTTTAACAATTCAAACCTTTGCGTCAGAAGATACAGTTGGAAAAGGTGTTGGGGATATTGCAACTACTTTGAAATATGAAAGCGAAAAAGCCACCGTGCTTGCGCCATTCCTTTTGAATTTCTTTTTTAGTTTAGGAATAGGGGTCCTTTGTGCAAGAGGAAGGAGATTATATTGGTGGTAGCGCATTGAGATTGAAACTCAAGCATTGGGCGGAATATTTCTATTAAGTGGATATATTATTACTGGTACAGCAACCGGACAGGGGCAAGCAATAGCTGTTACAATATTATTACCTTTTTGATCTTTATCTCTAGATAATTTAGAATCTAGATTGCAAGACATAAATCCCACCATTAATATTGCATATAAAGCTAAATTTTTCCTCATAAAAATATTCTCCTTTTTTTCTAATTAAAAATAATAAAACAAGAGATTGCAAGAAATTAGGATGTTTCAATTAACATGATTTATTCCCATATATCACCTAATAAAGTTCAAAATACTGTGATTAGTAGAATTATGGTGATCGGTTTTATATTACTAAATGCTATATACCATTAAATTTCGGTCTTATTTAACATTCAGAATGTTTGTATATTAATTAATGTATTTTTTTCATTTTTTGAAACAATATTGTTATAACTTAGTTTAACAATATACTTGATTTCTTCAATTTGGGAATCAGATGTACACAGAATTTGAACATCTCCTTGACCCCATTTTCCAATATTCTTAACATACCTAGTAAAACCTTCTTTTAAAGTTATTTGACTAAGAGTAACGGTAACAGTAATATTTATTTTATTTACCCTGGGTCTAAAGCTAAAATCTGCAAAATACCTACCCCTTACTTTAAATCCTGTATAACACTTCGTTTCAACTTTCTCAATTTCATTAGGATCTAGAGAAAAAATAAAACTTTCTAATTTTTTGTAAACTGTTTTCATATCGATGTTTAATTTTTCAAATTTTTTTAAATTTTCTGTTTTAACATTATTATCTTTTATATCAGACTCTATATTATATTCTATATTATTTTTTTTATTCTCTACTAATACATAATCTTTTTCATTAAACATACTAAAGGCATTTTTAATAATATTGTTAAAAATTTCGTCTGAATATGTTTTATTAAAACCAATTTTAGTTTTAAAAAATTCAAAAAAATCAGAACTTATATTTTTTATTTCTTCTTTTAAATAAGATAAAAGTTTATCTGTATACTTTTTTTCTAATGCGAAAGATCTAGCCTCTTCAATATTTAAAAAATTCCTAGAAAACTTTTTAAGATGTTCAAAATCTTTAGATGTTAATTTTTCTAAATTAATAACCATAAAGGGCTCGTTATCTAGTAAATTATCTTTATCTAAGTCCGTATAGAATCTATATTCTATGCCATCTGTTAATATACCAAATTCAACTCTCTTTTCTTGAGAGCGAATATTTTCAAAATAAGGTTTTAATTGTTTTAGATGACTTTCAAGCTTTTCCCTACTATTATGATATTTAGCCTCTATTAAAATAGTAGGTTCTTCATCCTTTTTTGTTGGATAAATAATATAATCAACTTTTTTTAGTCCATTAAGCTTGGGGATGTCCGCCTTATCTTCAACTTTAACAATTGAAAGATCAGTGTGATCATAACCCATCGCATCTAAAAATGGATCAATAAGATTTTGTCTGGTTTGCGCTTCATTTTCAACAAGATCCTTATAATTTTGTATTTTTCTACTTACATCTTTTATTGATTTTATAAAATTTAAATCTTTATCTTCATGTGACATATTATATATTATGCAATAAAATTAGAAAATAATTTAAAAAATAAACCTCTAAAGTATCACTCAATATTTAATAACTTTAAGTTTCAGCAATTACTTCCTTGTTATCCTATTCTTTCTATTCAAAGTGAATATAGAAATTTATTAGCAAAGAAAAGCATATACTTATCAATTAATTTATTTAGTTTGTCATCAACTTTGTCTAATCTAGCTTCAACTTTATCTAGCTTAGCTTTAACTTCACCAACTGAAGTAACTCTAAAAATACTACACTATCTTATCTAACTTTTCTATCTTAAAACTTTTAAATGTTATCTCAATACTTTTTTTCTACCTTATTTTTTAGCCTAAAATCTCATTTTTTTATTTTTTTTCTTAGCTTATTTACACTAAAAAATTTTATTATTTAGCAAATAATTTTCATATCCTTTTATTAAAGACAAAATATAATCTTCTCCTTTTTTGTTTTTCAATACTTTAAAGTCATTAAGCAAAGTACTAAAATCTTCTTTGGTTAGTGAATAAAGACTGGCTACGATAAAATTATTTTCATTTTCTTTTTCTTTAAAAAACTCATCTTTGGTATCTAATTTTAGTATTTTATTGACTTTTACTTTACTAAGCCCAAAATGTTCTAAGTAAAGTAAATATTTAAAGTTCTCGGGATCATTTTTGGCTATTAGCAATGAAGTATTTTTTACTAAAGTTAAGTATAGCGGGTTAGTTAAAATATCTTTTTCTTCGGGTTGGGGTATAGGACATTGGTATAAACATGGTTTTAGAATATCGGTACTAAAAGTAAATCTTCTTATTAAATAATCAAATGAAAGTGAATTAAAAATAGATATAATAAACAATTTTTTATATAGTGATATTGGCGTTTTCTCATAATTTATATACATTGTATGTACACAATAACAATTTTTAGGACATAATGTACTTATCATAGTTCTTTCATCTGTATTTCTTGCAATTCTTCTATATAGTATTCTTTCAGTTTGATGTTTACTATCTTCAGTTAATATTTTTTTAAAGTCTTCTTTATCTATCCATAGCAATTTGGAACTTTCTTTTGCGGCCTTATCTTTAAAAAACCTCGAATTAAATTGATGAATATTAGCTCCAGAATAAAGAAAAATAAAGTTTTCGTTATTATATTCTCTTAATAAAGATTTACGATTCTTAATGCTTGGGTCTAGCCCTTTTTTAAAATCAATATATTCTTCACTAAGAATGCTAAATTGACTAAACATTTTGTTAATTAAGCTAAATTCTTCATTATTTTTAAACTCTATTATTGATTCTTGAATAGGGGATAGTTTTTTAATTTGGTCTATGTTTAATTCAATTCCTTTATAAGAATCATATTGGCCATCTTTTAAATCCTTAGTAATTTCTTTTAAAATATTATCACTGCGTTGAATCATGAATTTTGCTTTAAAACTTGATGTAGGGGTTTTAGTATTACTAAGTTGAAATACTGTAAATTTAAAAAGTGATGCAACGTCTTTAAATCTTTTTTGATTTTGAAATTGATAAATATAATTAAGTTTATACTTAGCAAGTATATGTTTTCTTAGAGCTCTAGAACTAGATTCGCCCCAAAGACTATAAGGAGTTAGATAAGTTAAATTACCACCTGGTTTTATTAATTTTAAATTAAATGTAATAAAGTATCTAAAAAGATTTGGATCACCACCACTAGCAAAATCCTTAAAATCATTTCTATAAATATTGTTAATTGTGGTTATACTGTTTTTTTCTTCATTGTATTCAATATGCAAAGGATGATTACATTTACTAAGTATTTCTTCCTTTATTTTATTTTGTTCTTTTATGCTTAGTTTTCTATAGCTAGGAATATGTTTTGATAAAAACTCTGCTTCATCAAACTTAGTTTTCTCCCATGGAGGATTTCCAATGACAATATCAAATCCTTCACAAATATCTGGAAACTCAATCCCATAGTGAAAAAATTTATAGTGGCTACTTAATTTTCTAATTTTCTCTATTTTTTCTTTATCCCCACTAGAAATTTTATTGCTTAAAATACTTTCAATTAAACTAATTACAGCTGTAATATCGCTAAATTCTATATTTAAAGATTTGTCAAAAGATAATGAATAAAGTTTGATTAATGAAAATATTATTCTTAAATTATCTGTATCTTCACTTTTCTCATATTCTTTGTATATATTTTTAGACTTTTCTATATCTTCTTTAGTAGTATCGTTAATCCCTTTAATTTTTTGATAGCTATCTTCTAAAATAGCTGTAATTTCTTCAATTCTTTTTTTAAATAAAGAAAATCCACCTTCAAATTTCTTTTTTGTAATATCAAAAAATTCATCTTTAGTATATCCTAGCAGAGCATTTCCCACTTTTATATGATGCTCAATAAAACTTAGCGGTGTCCCAAAAATAAAGGTATTAATCCACAAACTTAGCATAGTAATTTCAACAGAAATAGGATTAATATCAACACCATAAATACACTTCTTTAGTAGCATCCTTTTCAGTACTAACTCTTTACTTATACTGTCCCGAGCATCATATTCTTCGCTTTCTTTAAGAATAACTCTATATTCTTTATCAAGCTCTTTTTTCACATCTTCAAATTTATCAAGCTCATACCATGCTTTTTCTGTTAAGTAATCTAAGCAAGAAATTAAAAAATGCCCCGACCCACAAGAATTATCAATGATCTTTATATCTAAAGGGGACTTGGTTTTAAGCTGTTCTTCAATTGAAGATGCAACCATAAAATCAGTTAAGTCTTCTGGGGTATAATATGCCCCACTTTTCTTTCTATCAAGCGATCTAGATGTAAGATAAATATTGCCTTTGTAGTATGTAGCAACTTTGTTTATGTTCTTGTTTTTAAGCTCATCTTCAGTGCGAATAAGATAAATCCCGTCTTCAAAAATGCGATGAACAGTAGTATCTGCAATTCTTAGATCATATTCAAGTAAAGTTTCGTATAATTCTCCAAAACTCTTAAGATCAATTTTTGAATACTCCACAAATTTATTTTCTTTAGCATTTTCTTTGTTAAAAAATAGTATCTTAGTTAGGATATCTTCAAGCTCATCAACACTTAGCAAGTTCTCATTATTTAAATACCTAGCTTTATCTTCTGCAAATAATCCCCCATTAAATACGGGAAACTTTATTAAATCATTCCCTTTATCAAAAGTATTAAAAATTGTTATTAATTTACTATATCCTTCTTCTCTGTTAATAACTTTATTATAAAAATAATGCCTAAAAGACATATAAGATCTATATGCAATACTTTCTTCCAATATTCCTTTAAATGGTTCATTATCCTCAATATATACAATAAAAAATATTCTTAAAATAAATATAATTGCTTCTTCAAGAATATTAAATAAGTCGGATTTAGTAATTTCTTTGTTTGAAACTTTAAATTCTTCTTTATATATATTTTT
The DNA here is from genome assembly GCF_033969665.2 of Borreliella sinica. Taxonomy (GTDB): domain Bacteria; phylum Spirochaetota; class Spirochaetia; order Borreliales; family Borreliaceae; genus Borreliella; species Borreliella sinica. The sequence goes on from NZ_CP135182.1 coordinate 10,686, forward strand.
TGCAATTTTAAATACTATAGAGTCATCCGGGTTTTCATAAAGTAAATCCCTTAAGGTTTTCTTAATTATCTCTTTTTCTTTAGCTATTTGCTCTTTTTCAACTTCTATGACATTGCTTCTTTTTAAAAATCTTTCTTTTCTTATAAGATAGCTGAATAAAGAAACCCATTCTTGCTCCTTGTACTCTTCTTTTTCTCCAATTTTAGAAAAATTAAATTCAATATATCTTTTTTCTCCATAAAGTACCTTAGATTTGTCATAAAGTCTCCACACCTTGCCATTTGAAAGTATTCCATAATGCTTTTGATATTGATTTAGATATCTGTAAAGCTGATCTTCTGCCTCTTTAACTTTGTCTTTATAATAGAAGTTAAAAGAAGGATTTTTAACCTCTACTATAAGCAAAATATCTTCAGCTGGAATAGGCTCATTATTTTTTTTAGCTTCTTTTAATTTTTTATTAAAATTTACTTTGTCTTTATCATTTTCAAAAAGCAATATATCTACTCTGGATTGTTCCCCATCTATTTGGCCACCTTTCTGCTGCTCTACAGAATAATTTAATTCTTCAAATATAGATTTTAATAAAGACTCTATATTTGCTTCTGTTGAATTATTATCGATAGTTTGAACTTTATTCTTTAAAAAATGAAAAAAGCTTTTTACTTTACAAATATCTTCTTTCTTTATAAAGTCTTCTGATAACTCTTTATAAAGAGTTATGTTTGGATCATTTGTTTTTACAATGTCATTAGTTTCCATTATTTTATTTTATCATTTATAAATAATAGAGCTCAAAAATTGCTTATTTTCATCTTTTAATTTAATTAAAAAAGCGCCTAAAAAATGACATCAATAATGATAATAAATATTCTTGATAAATGCCGGAACCTAATAAGAACGCAAACTCCCTCTAGTTTTAACCCCATTATCTAGCACATTACTAATTATAACTTTAGGGATTTTTATTATTAAGGCTATATTTTTTAATAATATCCTTAACACCAAAATAATTTTTAATTTTTCCACACTTTCCAATTATTGCCGGTAGTAGTTCTCTTATAATATCCTCCACTATAGTGGTACACTATCCTCAACTTTATGAAATATGCCGTTTGCAAAATAATATTTTACTCTCCAAAAAAATACGATATATATCGTTTATCTATTTTGGGATTATTTTTTGATGAAAACTCCATTTTCCATAAATAACATCACATTTATCTATACATTTATATATGAAGCATTTCAACTAGTGCATAATTTAATTGATGGCAAATATCTACCTACTTTTTTACAAAAAGGAGTTAAACCACTCTAATTTATATGATAATTATCTTACAAGCTCATATCATCCTAAACTATTAATTCTTTTCTCGAACATTCCTTTTTAGATATCTTTAACCAATAAGCTTTCCATTGCTATGTCTTTATAATTAGGGCCAAAATAATTAGATAATTTATGTAAAAAATCTCCTCTTTGATTTAAAATTTTGTTATATAGTTTATCAGCACTTCACAATCAATATATTTTTCTACTAATACATTTTTAATAGGCTCGTTGCTATTAATGTTTCTATGTAAATAGAAATTTACAAATCTTATTTTAGATAGCTTTATACAATCATTTTCTATTCTTATTTGTTTTTTTTATTATTAGTTACAAAAGTTTGTCTATTTTTATTGCTTTTATATTTAGGAAATCCTTACATTCTATTCTATTTTTTAACCTCTCCAAAAAATTAATATTTGATATATATTCTTTACGGAAAAGAACTCTTGGTGAATTCAACCGTAAGGATCATATTTGTTTACTATCAGAATTTAATCCTAATATTCAACCTTCTAAATTTATCAATGGTCAATATTCAATATAATTCAATATTATATTGAATATTGAATTATATTGAATATTTAATTATATTAAATATTAGATTTTAGATTTTAGATTTTAAGTAAGGAGATATTTATGAGATATAGTATAATTGCGGGTATATTTGTTTTTCTATTGTTAGCTTGTAGTCCAGATTTTAACCCTGATCAAAAAAATATGAAGTATCAATCTAGTAAAAAAGGGTTAAAATCCTATAAAAAGGGATTAAAACCTGAAATAGAATTAACCTTAAACCAAGAAGAAGGCTTAAATCAAAAAGACGACTTTAATAGAAGAAGAAAAAACACATTGATTAATGATTTAAAAAAATTAATAGAAATAGCTAACGCAAATAGAGAAAAATATATTAAAAAATTCAACGAAGAACCTTCGGACAAATATGGAATATCGGCTTTCAGCGAATTGTTTTGGCAAGAATCGGGAAAAGAATCAGTATCAGATAATACCGAAAGATCTAAAAGATATCGGCAATATACTTACGCAGCTTTAAATGATATTGATACAAATGCATTAAAGAAACTTTCGGCAATTATAATTTTATCAGGCCAAGCAGACAGTCTATTAAATATCTTTAAAAGATTTGGAAATACTCTCGACGATGTGACTGTTTACTTATCTTCTAAAAAAGATACGTTAGAAAAACTAGACATTTTGGATTTAGAAAAGCTTAAAAATTCGCTTGAAAAATTATTATCTATAAAAACAATCATCTCAAACATATTAAACAAACTTTTATTAGATTATCAAAATAATGAAAATCTTATAAAAACAGAAATCGCTAATTTTAAATCTTATATAAACATACTTTCCAATCAAATTTTAGAAAAAAGCGAAGAAGCAAAAATACTAAAAACCGACATATTTGTAATGTATAACCTTTAGGTTGCGCATTTAAATTGTTATAACTGTAAAAACACAGCCTATCTTTGTTAAAGATAGGCTTAACTTTTAAAATAAAGATTACAAATAATTTTTTACTTATAATTTAAGTAAACTACTATCGGCTAAATCAAAGATTATGGAAATAGATTATTGTCTTATTCCATGATAGCTTTTTGGGTTCTGAAAGAACGGTCATCTACAAAACAGAGCACACACGCAAAATTTATCTCAAACACAGTCCCCTTGTAATAATAATTTTTAAGATTTAGAACTGCATTTATATCTCTAATTATAGACAGATATTGTAATTTTTGCAAAACTTACTTAATAAAAATCTATCTATAGCTTTATACAAAGAGACTCCATACTAATTCGATTTATATCATAGTTGCCTTATAAACCCATCCCATCCTAAATCATTAGTACCTTTCCTAAACATTCCTTTTTGCACACCTTTAATTGATAAGTTTTATATTACTGCGTTTTTATAATTAGCTACAAAGTAATAAGGTGTTTAAAAAGTGATTAATTTATAATATAATTTTTTTAGCTAAAGCACTGAAAAGCAAATATAAATTTGGATTGGTGTTGAACATAAATTAAAATTATCAACATAGATTCATAATAAAGCTTATTACCTAGATCTTGGAGAGCTATTTATTGTTAGCCAGTGCTTTGTAATTCTTGTAAAACAACTTTTGATTATTAAAGTAAAGGAGAATATATTTATGAGCAAAAAATTTGCTATTTCATTGCTATCTATAATGTCAACCTTATTTTTTTTGTTAGGTTGTGATTTACCAGGAGATATAGATCAAAGCAAAAAAGATGATATTTTTGATTTAGAACAGAAATATATGAATGATTCGGGGGATTACAAATGTTTAAGCAAACAAGAGTCTAGAACTAAAAATTCTCAAATTAAATTAGATGCAAACAATAATATAAATAATTCTTATTATTCTAGGGTGTCTAATTTTTCAAATTCCTATAATGAAACTCATTCATATTGCAATAAAAAATGATTTCTTTTGTCTAAAAGGCAAGAGAACGGTTCATTTATATTCCAATTTTAAAAGCTTTTAAGGTATAATCCGATTTTTATATGTCATAAATTTTCATTTTTTCTATTTTTTTCTGACTTCTATTTACTTTAAGTCTTTTAGAAACTTATTATTCAAAGCAACTTAAAGAATTTTTTATTTTGCTTTGAACTTTTTTTTATTAAATAATTATTTCTTTTCGACTACATCCTGTGTGTTTTTAATCTAGCGTTGATTACTTTTTTTAAAATTTTTTAGTCTTCCTAGAAATAGCATTTTTCAAATATTCTTTAATTAATCATAGCTTTTAATTTGATACTAATTTCATCAATATTGACTATCTTCTTGTTAAGCTGATCTATCAATTGAATTGGTTTACGACTTTCTGTTTTATTATATTTTAAATAGAATTCCATTAATTTCTTTCTAGTATTTTTAGTATTTGACTTTGGCTTATTTTAGCAATTTAGACTTTCTAATGTTTTATCATAAATTTCATAAAAACTTGGTTCTAATTTTTAGTGTTCGTTTTTGATTTTATTAACATCGTTAATTGGTTTATCAAATTCATTATTTATAGGTGTACTCTTTATACCGCTAATTTCTTTGCCTTATTTTTCTTCATCTGTATTTAGGAACTGGATCTTTTTTTTAGCCTCTATTCTGCTTTAAGTATAGTTTTAGGGATTTGAAGTTGCGTAATTCTTTATACTTGGGTTTTACATAAATAACTGTTATTAATTTATTTCTCTCTTTTTTTATATGTTTTTCATTGGATTTGATATCTTTTTGGATTTTATCTATAAAATTAGATTTTTTCTCATCTTTTTTTACAATCTTTTTTATTTTTTTAATTATTGGTTTATTAGGATTCTTTATATAATAAGAAAGTAAATTTAATATTATTATATATATATATATTGATAGAATATTTTTTTAATATTTCCTTAATTTGTAATATTAAAATATTAATGGCTATTAAAATTAAATAGATTTTTTTTTGAAAGAATATACTATGTGATTTTCTTTTATTTGTTTAAGAATCTTTAATTTTATATTTGATGAATTACTATTAATTTTTAGTTTAATTAATTTTAATTTTGTTTATTTTTTTAAGTCCTTTGTAATTTGAGAAAAATAGTCTTATTCCTTTTTTGTGAATGTCAGTATTTTTCTTTTCTTTTGCATATTCATTATTATAGTTCTCCTCTAAACTTCCTTTTGGAACCCTTCTTTTAAACCTTTTTTCCCAAATTTCTTTAAAGTCGTTGATTTTTTTTGTTCTTCCATTCATCATCCATATTTTTTTACTGTACTTGTTTTTAAACTCTTTTATAAAATGGTTTGAAATGTCTTCAATTTCATATTCTTTTTTATACTGTTCTATTGCTAAGTTTAAGTTTCTTAAAGCATTTATATAGGTTTTTTCATTATTGCTTATTTTTAATATTTTTGTTATTTGTGTTTTTTTTATTTTATGAACTTTCATAAGTTTACTTGTGATATATTCTTTATATGGTATTTTATTTGGGTTTTTATTGCTCTCATCTATAGAATTCTTTATCTTATATATATCTTTTATACCTTTAGGTATAACATCTGCAATTGATTCATCTGCAATTGAGCGTTTAGGTTTTATATTTTTTATATTTTTATTATTTAGATCATTGTCAATTTCTTTAGAAAAATCAGATACTATTTTTTTGTCTTTTAAGTATTCTTTTATTTCTTCATTAATTGCTTCTTGAATAACTGTAAAACGGTGTTTCCAAAGATTTTTATTTTGTATATAAAATGCAAAACTTCCATTATCTTTCCCCAAATGTTTTAATTTGGTTGTTATTAATAGTACTTTATTTAAGAATGATATATCATATTCTAAGGTTCTGATCGATATTTTTTTATTATCTTTTGCAAGACATTTGTTAACTATATTGTATATTTCTATTGTTGAATATGTTCTAAGTTTGTTGGATTTATAGTATTCTTTATTTTTAAGTTCAATTGCCCAGCATACCTTGAGTATCCTTTGGTATATGGATTTTTTTTTAGTTAAATATGACTTTAACCTTGATTGCTTCAATTTTATTGAATTGGTGTTTGTGTTTTTTTGGTTGTGTTTTATAAGTTCTTCTAATGTTAAAAGATTATTTAAATTATTATTGACATTATTTTTTATTTCTATTATCATTATATTATCCTGGCTTCTGAAGTGAAATTTGTTGTAGTTTCAGAAGCTTTTCCAATTATTTGGCTTGTACTCTAGATTTTAACCGTATTACAAGCAAAACAATTAGCTTTTTACCATATTCTATAACAATATTTTTAAAATGTCAACATGATGGATTATAAAACATGACCCATGTGCTTAGATGCAATTTGTATTTCATGTTTTGTAGATTTGCGGGTCATTATTTTTTTTGCTTGCTCAATTCTTAATTGGATTGTTTCTTTCATGCTATTTGTTATGGGCTTGGGTCTTCTGAAGTCCATTAAAAAATAGGTGCAAAAATCTTCTAAAAGGTAAGGACGGTTGTCTACATGTATTGCACATTTTAGAATTTTTGATTTTTTAGATATAGTATTTTTGCTAATTGAAAGATTATAAGAATCTTCTAATATATTTTGGAATTCTTTTAAAGAATAAAGTCTTACACCATTAATACTTAACATAAATACCTCATTGTTTTTATTTTATTATATATTGTGTGGTAGTTTCAAGGAGTTAGGTTATATATTGAATACTTTTGTCAGAGTGTTTATCAAATTTAAAGATTTACAATAAGGTTAGATTTTTTAGAAATGGATTTACATTTGGAACTTGGTTTAAATAATTTTTTTCAATTTCATCCTCTAATAAAGAGATGTCAATTCTTATACAACTATTTTCTTGTATAATATTGATGTCATTTAAGATAAAATCCAAGTTATTTGAGTTTAAATTTTCAGTCAAAAAATTTGTTTTTTTGAAGAGGATTAATCTTATCTTGCCTCCTAATCCGTTTTCATTTTCAATAAAAGATCTTAACGTTTTTAGGATTTTTTGTTTGTTGTTGATAGTTACTATTTGATTTGAATTTGTTAAAATTAGTTCTTCGTAGATTTTTGTGCTTAGATTTAGCAGTATTCTATTTGATGTTTTAATGTTTATATTTAAATTTTCATTAGTTTTTACATCTGCGTTATTGATAATTTTTATGTTTGAATAGCTGATTTTTGTAGAAGAAGGAAGCTCAATGGTTTTATTTATGCCCTTTAAGAGTAGATTAATCGTTTGTTTGTTTAATTTGTTTTCAAAAAGGTAAGTATTATTATTTTTTATTATAGGAATAAACATATTCTCTATATTTTCTTTTCTGTAAATAGAACCAAGTATTTTGAGTCCAATTAGGTAAATTTTATCTTTATTGCTGGCTTTTAAATCAATTGTATAAACTTTAACTACCATCATATCGTGAACTATTTTTAGTTTTTCTTCACTTACATAGTTAATATAAAATTCAAGTTTTCCTTTTAGAATGTTTATTGGTAATTTATAAAATTCATTTGACCTTAATTTTAAATTAATAATCCCCCCTTTAAATGTTTTTAGCTGTATATTCTCTTTTGAGTTTGTTTGAATAGTTTTTTCAAAATTAAGCTCAAATTTAAAAGCTATAGGGTTAATAATGAATATTTTTTTGTTTTTTACAAAGTAGGTACTAATAATTGACCTTGGGTCAGTATACACGATTTCTCCTATAGATGCACTTTAAAATTTGTATAAATTAGGATTAGCTACAATCTAATCTTTTAAATTGGTTTTTATTAGAACAACACCTAATAATAATAGTTTTTTAATTTTAGTTCAAGCTTGCAGATACTGTTTTTAGATTATTTATAAATTTAGAATTTTAAATATTATAAGTAAATTTTATTAATAATATACGCCAAGTATAAAATATTATAAAATAATGGAACACATAAATGCTAATAAGGTTTATAAGTATAGAATATATTCTAACATCAATCAAAAAAATATTTTTTAAGAGTATTTAGATGTGTAAGGGTTTTGTATAACAAAATGTTAAGAAAAGAAAAACTATTATGAAGAATATGGTGAAATTCTTAGCATTAAGTCCAAGTAAATATAAAAAGGAGAATTTTCTTCCTTAAAGAAAGTTGATGGTTTAGCTCTTTGTAATATCCAATTTGACTTAAATTCTGCGTATAGCGATTTTTAGAGAAATTAAAAAAAAAAGAAATAGGACATAATGATTTTATAAATATAAAAGCAGTAAAAATAGGCAAACTTTTAGAACCAGTAATGAAAAAAACTTAATAAAAATAGAAAATGATTAGATAAAGTTTCTCAAAATAGGATTTGTAAAGCTAGCTTTATATAAAACATTAATAGTAATGAAATTATTAAAAATGTAGCAGTAGAAAAGTCTATTGATAATAAATATTACATTTCAGTAGCAGCTGATTGTTTAGATGTCAAAAATATAATAATAATTATAAAGCTAGAGATAGTAAAAAAGAATTATTTGGTATTGACATTAACATGATGTACTTTTTAACAAGTAGTTAGGACTAAGAAAATCAATAATCTTAGATATTCGCTGAAAAATGGAAGTAAGCTTAAAAAATACCAAGAAAAACTATCAAAAAATGAAAAATTTCTGTTAGTAAAGTTAGGCCTAGATTAAGCTTTTTAAGCTATATAAGAGAATTTCAAATCAAAAAAAAGATTTTCCACATAAATTATCCCATCGCTTTGTAGCTAATTATAAGAACGTAGTTGCAGAGAGCGTATCAATTAAAGGTATACAAAGTATAATGTTTGGAAAGCATAAAGTTGATAGATATGTTTTTAATCAATCAAGTTATGTAGTAGTTGCGGTATTAAAAATAAAATTCTAAAATTAAGTTATACTTGGTGAATTTGCGGTAGGTATAATACTTTGCATGATAAGATATAAGTGTATCTTTAAGTATTCAGGATTATTATCATGAGGAAATAAAAACTGAGGCATGAGCTGCCTGAAATAAAGTTTGTGGACCATTCTCTAGTGGATGGTTCGGGGAGCCTCTTTCTTGTAGATCTAAAAAGCTATTATAGGATGAAACAGAAGCTATTTCTAAATCAAATATTATAGAAATAGCAGAGCAGTCCACAAATAAATATAGAATAAACTAAAGGGGGGTTTTAATGAATGCTAGATTTATTGTAAAAAATTTTGTTTTGATATTTTTTTTAATTTCTTGTCAGACTTATCAAATAGCTTATGATAGGTTTTCTCAAGTATTAGATTCACAATATGACATTGGGGTAAATTATTCTAGAGATGCAATATTTAGGTCTGTAATTTCTATTAAATATGATAAGTCAAAAAATAAAAGGGAATATTTTATTTTGGTTAAAGTTGAAACTAAAAATTCTGGTCAAATAAAGCTTGAAAAGATAATTACAGATACTAGATTTGAGTCTAAAGGGGAGTTGATTTCAGAGAATAGCGAGCGTGTTGTTTATTATAACGATTTTTACGATTCATATTTTCCTTATGATTATACAACAGTAATTACTGAAAAAAATATTAGGGTAGAAATTTATAAATTTAATATTTCCGAAAGCGAATTTATGAGATTTGTTTCTTTGGGTAATGACAATATTGCAGCATTTAGAATTTATGCGTTTAGGAATGATGTTATTGTAAGTTTTAATAAGATTCCTTTTAATAAGTTTTTGGATGATTTTAATTTGAAGGTTAAAGAACTTGGTTTGAGTTAACTTTAGTTTGAATAATCTTAAATCCAGGTTAAATGATTATTTGTTAGTAAAGGTATAAATTAAGAGCATTTAGTATAAGCAGGCTCTTTTGATGTTAATTTATTACATACAGACTGTAAACTGTTATTTTTAAATCGAAGATTAAATAAATAGGTAGCTTGCATCATCTATTTTGTTAATCTTTTGAAAGATTAATGAATTCTAGTATAGCTTTTTCATTTCTCAACAAGAAGAGTCCTTCTCTTATTCCATTATGGAACTCTTCAAAGGAAATTAAAATTGTTTTTAAATTTTTATCTTTATTGTCTATATCATCGTAGTAAAAGATAAAGTAAGGCCTCCCAGTAGCATCTTTAAAGCCAAGAAAATTTACAAATATTGCTGTTTCTTGAGAATCCGATTCTAAATTATATGAAATACCATTTTTGTATAAAAAAATTCCATTGCCTTCAAGATTTTTAATTTCTGAATTATTAATTGTATTTTTGATTTTAGTAAAACTTTCAATTGCTTTTAAAATATATTTTATTGATGAAAATTTGGCATAGTATATGCGATTATTAATTTGAAATTCTAAAAATATTCCACATTCATTTCCAGCTCTAATTACATCTTGCTCATTTTTAATAGAATTTGCAATTTTTTTGTCAATAACAAGGTTGATTTTGAATGTGGAAACATGATTTAGTGTTTTAACATTGTCAATTGCTAAATTTTCCGTTAGATAGACTTTATAATTTATAAATATTCCTTTTATATTTTTAATATTAGCTTGTTTGAATTCATAGTTTGTGTTCTTAGAATATATTGATAAATTTTGAATCAAAAACACTAAGAATATTAAAATTCTGCTTTTCATTATATAACTTATTATATGATAGCAGTCTTAAATAATTTTAGTAAACCGTTTTTATAAAAATTTTAGCTGTTTAAGTAGTCTTCGTAGATTTTTCAGAGAAAATCTCTTTTGAGATTCTTAAGATGTTTAGGTCAGATATTAAAGTTATTAGCCTGAATGAATTAAAAGATTTATATATTTCTTAGAGTAGAGCTTTATGTCGAACAGTTTAATTGATTTTTTATTTTCTTTATATAAAAAGAAAACCCCTTAAAATAAGAGGTTCATTTAAAAGAATGTATGGTATGAAGTAAATATTGATAATAAATTCTTTTAATTTTAAAAAAGGAGAATATTTAATACTCAATTATTAGTTCAATAATTAAGTATTCCCACATTTTTTGAGAATTTTTTTATTAAAAAATAATAAAGAATTCTTCACCTAAATTTTCATAGAAATTTTAAGTGAAGATGAATTTGTTAATTAATGGATTTATTTTGACTTTGAATATATTTTAATGATATCAATGTGATTCCTTTAGTAGAAATAAGACAATAACTTTATGACCAAAAATAAAATTTCTAGGAATACTTATCTAAATAAGTAGAATATTTTTTTACTATAATTTTTTAATGTTCTGCTTTTAGATTATCTCTAAATTTATAGGGTTGAATATTAGAAGGAAATTCTAGTAATAAATGAATATAATCTTTATTATGGTTGAATTCATAAAATATTATAAAATAATAGAACATATGAGCGCTAATAAAGTTTATAAGTACAGGATATGTCCTAATGCCAATCAAAAAAGAGAGGAATATTTTTCAAAAGTATAGGGAATAGGATATAAGGATTTTTTAAGCATAAGAGCAAGAAAAATAAGTAAACTTTTATAACTAATAATCAAAAAAACTCAATAAGAATAGAAAATTATTATATAAAGTTCTCCAAAATAATACTTGTAAAGTTAGTTCTATATAAAACATTAAGAGCAATAAAATTATCAAAAATGCAGTACTAGAAAAAGATACTGATGGTGGATATTGCATTTCAATAGCAGCTTGGTGTTTAGATGTTAAAAATAACAATAAAACCAAAGAGAATAAAAAAAGGGGTATTTGTTATTGAGGTGGTCATGATAAATTTTTGTTGTGTAGTGAATGTGATAAAATCAATTAATCTAGATTAAGAGCCACTAAGTTACATAAGAAAATTTCAAATCGAAAAAAGATTTATATATTAATTATCTTATTACTTTGTAGCTAGTTGTAATAACACGGCAATATAAAGCTTGTCAAAGGGTATTTAAAAAGGAATGTTCGGGAAAAGTCTCCTCATGGCTTGATGGCATGAGCTTGTAAGGCAATTATCATATAAATTAAGTGGATATGGACCCCTTTTTTTGATAGAGATATAAATAAGTCTCTAAATTTTAAGTGAAGTAAAACTTGTGGATCATACAAACTGTTATTTCTAAATAAAAATTATAGAAATTCTTTTGCGCATCTTCTTATGATAATTTTCTAGATTCTTTTCTAAGAGCAGTCATCCAATAAAATATGCGCTTAATAGGAATTAAATTTTTATTTAATTTATTCTTTTCCGATTTTCATTTTGTCTATTTGCTATAAAATTATCATTTTAGATACTAAATGTTTGTCATTAAAAAAGAAGTCCCTACCCCTAATCTTATTTGGAGAGGATTAATAGGGGTGTTGGGGACCGTCGGTAGATAGTTTTCTACCTTATGTATATATAATATTTTATTTTTTTAATTTTGTAAATATTATTTAATAATGATAAATAATATTTAGACTTTTTGGGTAAGATATTAAATATTGGTTTTTTTCCTAAGATTTCTTTTTGATTTTTCAGTTATGCTTTTTGTTTTAGCACGCTGATTTTGTGATTGCTCGTTAATTTTATTGATGGCTTTTAAAAGTTTTATTTGCCCTTTATTAAGGGTTTTTTCTTCATGTTTAAGATTTAAAGGTTTTAATTTTTGATTCATTGTTTGGATCTCTTTAATTTCTGCTTCAGTAGGTTCATAATCTATCCATTTTTTATCTATCCAGCCTTTTTCCCATTCATAGTAGCTTTCATTGAAATTGGTTTTGTTTTGCTCGTCGAAGTGTCTTGCTAGTGCAGCAATTATTTTTGTGCCATATTTAAGCATTTTTTCTGTTTCCGTTTTTATAATAAATGTGTCATAATCGTAATTTTCTCCAGTTTGCATATTAACAATGTCAACTATAAGTTTAAAAGTATTTACGCAATTCGTTGCAATATTTGTTGAGGAAGAATTAGGATCACTAAGGGCTTTAATGTTGAGTTCGTATTTTTTCTTTAAACTTATGGGAATTTTAAAAAAGTCTATTATAAATCCATTTATTTTTGCTCGATAATTAGCTTCATATTGGGAATTTCCAAAAAAAGTTCCTTTTATGCCCCCAATTACATATTCATTATAGTTGCTTGTTATTTCTTTTTGCATTTTTATCCTTTAAAATATATTGTAATAATTGATATATTACAATATTGTATGATGTATTAATTGATATTATATATCAATTAATACACATTACAAATAAAAAAATATTTGTAATTTTGTTTTTTTTCTAAATTGTTGTAGATTTTAACTTATCTTTAACCTTTAACCATTTATAAAAAGTCCTTAAGAGAGAAATTTCTTAGGACTTTTTATTGATTTATTAAATCAATAAAAAATAGATTTATTTTGGTCTCGAATTTATTTTCAACGATCTCAATAGATACTCTTTTCGTAGAGATAAGGCAATAGGCTTTAGACCAAAAATAAGTTTTCTGGCGATAATTATCCAAAATAAGTAAAATGTTTTTTATTATAAGCCCCCAATATACTGTTTTTAGATTATTTATAAATTTAGAAGGTTAAATATTGGGATTAAATTGTAGTAATAAATGAATATTATCTTATCATGATTGAATGCATTAGAGAGTTCTTCCCCATAAAGAACACGCAATAAGTATTCTTTTGCAAAAAGAGAGAGAGTAAAAGCCTATTGTTTGGGTATTTATGCTTAGATTTAGTATCTAATATTAAACAATAATTAATATATGATATAAAATAATTAATATATGATATAAAATAATTAATATATGATATAAAATAATTAATATATGATATAAAATAATTAATATATGATATAAAATAATTAATATATGATATAAAATAATTAATATATGATATAAAATAATTAAAAGGAAATTTGCATGAAAAAAATAGCATTTCATATTCAAAAAGGTGGTGTTGGTAAAACTACCTTAAGTGGGAATATCGCAAGCTATTTATCCAAAACAAAAAAAGTTATATTGGTTGATTGTGATATACAGCAAGGAAGTTCTTCTACATGGTTTCTTAATCATGAGATCCTTAAACTAGATATTAAAGATACTCTTTTGAAGAGGGTGGATATAGATCAAGCATTGAAACAAATACAAAAAAATTTTTATATTTTGCCATGTGTACCGAGCGGAACTTTTAGAAGAGATGTGCAGCATAAATTGCAGGATTTTCCATACTTGATAGATGATTTTTGTTTAGAATTAGAAAAATTGGGATTTGAATTTGCAATTTTTGATTTATCTCCCAGTTTTGAACTTTGGGAGAGAAGAATCATTCTTTCAATGTGCGAAGTTATTACCCCATTGACTCCAGAATTTTTAAGTCTTGAAGGAATTAATATTTTTAAGGAAGAGTTCGATTCTTTGTTAAGATCTTATAGGAAAAAGGTTAAACATGAGAAGATTATTTGCAATATGCTTAATAAAAGTTTTAAAAGACATAATTTACACCTAGAGCAGTTTAAAACCTTTGGATATGATCTTTATGAGATTGGACAAGATGCTAAAATGGCGGAATCTCAGCTATATAAAAAGTCGATTTTTGATTATTATCCTGAGAGTAAGTCTATATTGGAACTTTCAAGATTGGGGGAGGCTTTATGCCTATAAGTAAAGAGGCTAATTTAGAAGAAATTATTAAACAAAATGTTAGTAAATCTAAATTTGCTTTTCGTGCTGATAATGATGTTATTGGTAATAACATCTCAAATGTTAATCCTGGTAGATCTAAGATGACGATCAAACAAATAAGTGTGGGATTAAAAGATAAATATTGGATTGAATTTTATTCTATTTTAGATAAAAAAGGATTAACAGCTTCTGGTTTTATAAGAACTTTAATTATGGAATATATAGAATCTTCTAAGAAATAAGAATTTCTTAGCAAAGAATTATAAATAGTATTCCACCTATAATTTCATAGAAATTTAGGTGGAGATGAATTTGTAAGGTATATTAAATATAATTTAATTTTTTTAAAAATAGCAAATATTTATAGAGCTTATAAGTACATAATATGTCTTAACACTATTTGAGAATTTGAGAAAAATATTTTTCAAAAGTATTTAGATGTGTAAGATTTTTGTGTAATAAAATGCTAAGTGATAAAATAGACTATTATAAAAAAATAAACAAATTCTTGTTATTAATCCAAGTAAATATAAAAAAATGATAGTTTAGCTATTTGCAATTTTCAACTTGACCTAAGTTCTGTCCATAATATTTTTTTAGAGAAATTAAAAGAGGGAATAGAACATAAGGATTTCCTAAATATAAGAGCAAGAAAAATATACAAATTCAAAACTAATAATCAAAAAAATCTAATAAGAATATAAAATGATTATATAAAGCTCTCCTAAATAGGATTTGTAAAGCTAGCTCTATATAGGGATATTAAGAATAATGAATTATTGAAGTAGCAGGAAAAGATGCTGATAATAAATATTATATTTAATTGGTAGTTAATTTCTTGTATATTGAAAATAACAATAAAACTAAAGAGAACGAAAAAAGGTATTTGTTATAGAGGCTAGCAGTAAGAATTTTTTAGTACGTAGTGAATGTGATGAAATCAATTCATTTAGATTAATTGATTTTAAGCTAGATAATAAAATTCCAATCAAAAGAAAAGCCTTGTTATATAAATTATATGATTATTTTGTCCCTAATTATAGAAACATAATAATAAAACCCCTATCAATTAAATATATGTAAAATGGAATGTTTTGAGAAGGTGTTAATGATTTTTTTTTGGGGGGGGGATTGCATGATTAATTTGCAAGACAATCGTCGTGTGGGTCCAGATTGATATGGAGGCTTCTTTTCTATGTATAAAGTAGGATAGATATTTCCCATCAAGGAAGCTATGTAGCAATTGTAGTATAAAAAGTACGATTCTAAAATTAAGTGATGCTGGGGAGGGACTTGCAGTAGTTGTAATATTTTGCATGATAGAGATATAAATCCAGTACCATATCTAAAGGATTATTATAAGGAAATGAAAAGCAGGTAAGACAGAAACTGCCCAAAAGTAAAGCTTTTTCTTAGACTACGATCTAGTGGATAACCGCTATTTAATTTATGTGTAAGGTTTATTTGGCTTAATTACAATTAATGAAACAATTTAAATTATTGCGTTAATTGTAATTAAAGTTAGTAATATTATTATAAATATATAAAATTTATTGTTAATATTATTAATAATAAATAGATAAAAAATTAATTTTAACATTTCTATTAATAAGAAAAAAATATTAAAGCATCTTTTGCAAAATCCGATTAATCTTGTAAAAGATGCTTTAATTTGCATATGGAAATACATTATACACATAGTTAAGCATGAGTATACTATTATTGCTGTCATAAAAATTTTGATTCTCCCTTAATTTTTGATAAATTTCAGTCTATCTCAATTTTGAAAAATTTCATTCCTGTTTGCCGATAATTTTGTGTATTATTTCAAGCATTTAATTTGTTTTGGCTATGTTATTTTTTTGAAAAGTTTCCATCCAAATAATCCCCCCGTTCCCCCTTTTTTATTTTTTTTGTTTAGCTTATCATGCTTAATAGGCATTCTTTTTTCTCTAGGCTTTGCATTAAAAATAATGAGTATATTATCTATGTAATCCTTATTCAATGTTTTAAATAAACCATATTTATCTAGATCTAAGACATAGTCAGGATTTGTTTTTTTTAAAATTTTAAAATAATAGGACTTGCTAGGCAATATTATTGGATTTTTATATATTTTTATTGCAAACTCCTCAAATGTTATAGCATTTTTAACTAATTCTAATAAGTTATATTTGGGGAAATATTCGTTGGGATTGTAGCTTTTTAGAAAGCTTTGTGTTGTAAAATATTTTAAAACTTCTTCTTTGGGATATAAATTAATACTTTTTTTACCATATTTTTTAAAAGCTTTTATGTTTTGTGATGGTTTATAGGGAGTGATTTTCCCCTGTTTTTCTAATCTAAGCAGTTTGATATAAATAGTATTTTTTTTCGTGCTTTTATTTTGCATGATTTGTATTTCTTTTAAAGTAAAATATTCTTGATTTTTATCATCAATAAACATTGTTAAATCCTTCTATCCTTCTATAATTGTATGTACTTTAGTGCATGATAGGGGCAAAATCACTATATTTGTAAATACAGAGTTCTTGACGCATTACAACAAGAGCCTAGATAGACACCATACAGTTAATTTCATATTTTATAAAATCTATGCCCGTTCTAGCTTTTTAAGCTTCATTCCTTTGTTGAACTATAGAATTCAAAGTAAAGTTTTTCATCTCTTTAGAACTGACTTCTTTAAGAACCATTGGTTTTCATGAATATAATTAATTATAATAAATAAATAAATAAATAAAGCTTTTAATGTAAAAGTTACACTTTTGACTTGATAATTGAGTGTATTTGAACATGGAGTCTTTAGTAATATGAAAAAGACTTGATGAATTGAAAAATAATTATTTTAAGATATGGGATAGTATTGGCTAGAATTCTTTATTACTGTTTTGAACATATCGTTTTACAGTTATTCAAGAATTAATTAATGAAATAATTAAAGAATATTTAAAAGGCAAAAAAGTAGTATCTTATTTTTTTCTAAAGAAATTAGCAGTCCTATAAACAAGAATAGTATATAAAATACAAAAACTTAATGCCTTAATTACAGATGTTATACCTAAAGGTATAAAAGAGATATATATATAAGATAAAGAATTCTATAATATAAAAAAATAAAAACCAAAATAAACTATTCTGTAAAGAATATATTGCAAATAAACTAGTAAAAGTCCATAAAATAAAAAGTTCCAGATAACAAAAATACTAGAAATAAGCAATAACTAAGAAACTTACATAAATGCATTTGCATTAAGGAACTTAAAATTAGTAATAGAAATATAAATAAGGATATAAAATTGAGGATGTTTCAAGTCATTTTATAAAAGAATTTAAAAGCAAATGCAGTAAAAAAATATGGATGATGAATGGAAAAACTAATAAAAATATAATTGTTTTAAGCATCAAAATGAAAATTAATGTCAAATAAATAGATTAACTACCAATCAAAAGTAAAAATTTGTTAATTAATCTTTTGAGAAAATGCGCAATAAAAAATTTTTTTATATTAAAAAAATGTGTTTAGTATTCTATAGATTTTATGGAATTTAGCTATATAATTACTTAATTAATGGCTGTGAATCTATAAACATTCCAGCAGGAGAGGGATATGAAAAAAAATATTTTGGCAACATGTATGTTAATGTTAATAAATTTGCTGTCATGTCGCATAAACGATCCTAATGAATCAATAGGCCAAGCACAAAAAGCCCTTGTGGGAAAAGGCAAACTTCTAGGATTTATGGAGAAAGCTCAAGAAGATGTAAAATTTTTTGGAAAAAGTATAAATATAAAAGAAAAAGAAAACCAATTAACGGAGGCTGTTTCTGAAGAATCTGTTATTTCTGTGAAGCCCATTAACATAGAGAGTTTAATGGTTTTAAATTCGCCGAATTATCCTCAAGAAGAAATAATAATAAAAGAAGAAGATTTGGTTCCAAGCACTAATGAAGAGAAGGGGGCAGAGAAAGTAATTAACGATATAAAGAACATACTTGAAGATAGTAAATTTGATGAACTAGTTAACGATGGAATTAAGCTTGAAAATAAATATGGGGAATTAGAATCTAATTTTTATAAAGTTTATGGTGAGCTTAAGAATGAAATAGGACCCAGTTTTTATGATTTTTATAGCGAAAGATCATCAAAATTTTTTGAAAGAATTAAAGCAAATCCAGTAATTAAGAATAAACTAAAGGAGTATTATTATCCGAAAGAGAATAGGAATAAAAGAAATAAAATAAATCAATTAATCAATCAGTTAAATAGTAAGAGAACTGATCTTGAAGAGCTTAGAAGTAAATTAGATATTGGACTTGGCGAGAGAACATCAGCAAAATACTTTTTTGAGCAAGCCCAAGAAACCTTAAAAAAATCTATTACTGAGAGGTTGAAAAACAAAAATATAAGTTCTAGATCTAGAAGAAAAAGAGACGGTGATTTAGTAGCTATAGCTAGACAAGCGCAAAGAGAAGTAGATAACGCTTTAAAGCAATTAGAGGATTCTTCTTCTAAAATAGATGAAGTAATGGAAAGAATGAAAGAGATAGAGAAACTAGTTCAAGAAGCAAGAGTTGCTTTAAAGTAAATTTTGAAGGATGGAAAGTAAATGTATCTACATTTGTATGTTTATTAAGATTGAATACATAAAAACATTACTTTCCTATCTAAAATGCGTTGTTAATTTTATTTCTGAGGTTAGAATTTAACATGCATTGGCTTTTTATCAATTTACATTTTAAAATTTTGAAGTGTAATATTCCATAAAGGGCGTTTTTTTTAAAGTATCTTATTTTGTTTGTAATTTGCTTTTTACTTTTTTGTAAATTAGAAAATAAGGTAGATGATGGTTTTAAAGAAAGTTCTAAACAAATTATCAAGTCATAGCGATTGATAACCCTATCAATGAAAATATGGTAGCAAAAATTGAGCATGAAAAATGTGCATATGAAGAAATAGATAAGGTTGAAGAAAAGTCTAATATACAAAAAGAAAAGAATAATAATACTCCAAAAGAAATAAAATAAAAAGAAAGAATAGAAGAAAAAGAAATATATAGTTTTGAAGTTAATGCAAAATATCATAAAATTTATTATGATCAAGAGTCTCCAGATTCTCATGTAGAAGACGAACTTGCCTATAATACTTTCCAGCTTTTGCAAGATAAAAATAATAAAAAAATACAGGCGAGATTTTTGTGTATATTAAAAAAGATGAAGATATTCCCTTTTATAAAAATAGCGTTGGAGTTAAAAGAAGCGATGGTTTGCTAAGGAAGAACTTATATTTGTTCATCTATAAATAACTATTTTCTTTATATTGATTTAGATAAAAATGGAAATTTTGTAGGCTCTGTTATGTCTCATGTAAAAGTATATAGTTGTATATAGTTATATAGACAATTTGATAAGAAAAAAATATGAGTATACAAAAGCCCAATATTTGACCGTGTATATCTTTATTGTGTTTTGGTATATTTAAAATATTATATCAAAATTTGGTTCAAAACCTGCAAGATCAATACCAAGTCTTTTTCTAAGATTTGCGTTGTATTTATTTGCAAATGTAAATGGAATAATAAGCCCGGTTATGTAGGATCCTAAAATCGTGAGGCCCCTGTTACTACTAGTGTTGATCCGACTATGGATCTCCTTCCTGGCGGCACGTTGGCGGTACTTTCGAAAATATATCCAGCCAATACAAATATTCCTCCCCCCAATACTTGAGTTCCAAGAACTGCGCTACCACCAATGTAATCTCCTTGGACAAAGGATCCTATCCCTAAAGTCAAAAAGAAATTCAAAAGGAATGGCGCAAGCACGGTGGCTTTTTCACTTTCATATTTCAAAGTAGTTGCAATATCCCCTACACCTTTTCCAACTGCATCTTCCGACGCAAAGGTTTGAATTGTCAAACCAAAAATTAATAGTAATATGAAAATTTTTTTCATATTAATCCCTCCTAATAGTTAAGTTTTGATAATATAATATTAGTCCAATTTCTGGAGGTTTTTATGAATTTTGTTCGAGAATTTCTAAATGAAGGTTTTTGAAAGTGAACTGCTATTTCTAAATCAAAGATTATAGGGATAGTAGTTCACTTATTCTTGGGAAAAGATAAAATTGGTATATGTTTTTTAATTTAAAGAAATCTATCTTAGCATAACTTTTAAAAGTTTTTCTAAAAATAGTATTTGGACAAACTTATATATTTTTAGATTGTTTTAGCAGTAAGGTGGAGAAGGAGTATATATGAGGATTTTGGTTGGTGTTTGCATAATAACATTAGCTTTATTGGGTTGTTATTTGCCTGATAAGCAGGAACAAGCTGTTCAAACTTTTTTTGAGAATTTGGAAATGGAAAGTTACGATAAAGGTCCTGATAAGATTATTACTGAAGGTATATTTTCTAATTTAAGATTATATGTGGCTGAACATAGTTTGTTAGTCGATATAAAAAAGACTATAATCAGTTTAAAGGATCCTAATTATCGTGATGTACCCCCAGTGATTGACTATAATGAGGAGTATTTTAATAAATTCTTTTTAGATTTAGGTTCTGCGCGATCTAAAGAATTGATTAAGTTGTTTGGTAGGATAAGAAATGAGCAGAATAATAAATTTAAACACGAAGTTCATTGGCTTTATTCATGTATAAGGGATTTATATTCTCCAGATATTAAGTATTCTGGTGAAGTAGAAGGTGAAGTAAAATATGAATATTGGTATGGTGAGAGGGAATTTTTTATACCTAGGCCTACTATTGACGAACAATATTTTAAGGTAAAGAAAGCAATAGAACAGTCTATTTTAAGGTGATTTTCGACTATTAATGGGGCCAGTTTCAGAATTAAGATATTTAATATCTTAATTCTGAAGGTTAGCTTTTATACTAAAAAAATATAATAT
>NZ_CP135181.1:0-24506 GCF_033969665.2 Borreliella sinica
TTTAAAATTTTTCTATTGGATAGATTTTATGCAAGGAGATAATGATGTTTAAACGACAATATTTTATTTCTGGCAAAGTACAAGGTGTTGGTTTTAGATTTTTCACAGAACAAGTAGCAAATAATATAGGACTAAAAGGATTTGTAAAAAATCTAAACGATGGAAGGGTAGAAATTGTGGCTTTCTCTAATACAAAAGAACAATTAAAAAAATTTGAAAAATTATTAAAAAATGGAAATAGGTATTCAAACGTTGAAAATATTGAAACAAAAACCTTAGATGAAAACTATCCTTTTCAATTTAATAACTTTAAAATTTATTATTAAACTTACTTATCGCTTGCCAAGTGCCTTCACTTTTTTAGTCCTCAATTTGATATTACTAACATTAAACTTATTGTTCTTAAAATAAGAAGAAGCTTTAAAGAAATGCTCGACTTTGAATTTCAAAAATTCTAAAGATTTTCTGTCCCTACAAAAGATATTCAAATTACCATCAGAAAATTTAATATCAAGACCACAATTACAATCTGTTTTTAAAAATCTACATGAAATAAAACTACCATTTGAGCCATTCCTATCAAAAAGAATAAAATATTTCTTACCTCTTTTGGAATCTTTAAAATAAATTTTAAGCCAATTCCCTGCTGGTTTAACTGAATCCAGTTTATCATAAAGATAAGAAATATAAATTGTTCTATTGTCATTGGATTTTAAAATTTTCTTAAAGAAATAATGAAGACCTACTTTCATATAAAGAATATAATATCTTATTAATAAAATATTTCCTAATATTTTACAAATGTATTAAAAATAGCTAAACTTAAAATAAAAAAACTATAGTTTATAGTTAAAAATTATTGATAAGTATTCTGTAAGTTTTATGTAGTTATAATTGTACCCATATGTAACTTTAAAAGCTTTGCGAATTTTAACATTCAATCCTCTAACCATTGCTAAAGTTTCTAAATTATCTTTCAACATTAAATTCTTAATTACAATCAACGTTTTAATATAATTATCATCAAGAATACGATGTTCTTTCATTAAACTGTCTAAACGTTCCATTGTGAGAATAGAATAGGTTGCTTTACGTCTAATATATGTATAAATTCTTTGATTAAGTAATTTTAATAAATTGTTGTCTGCCTTATCATCCAAATTATCCAAAACATATCGATTGTAATGAAAGGCTGTCGTTATGTCATTTGGCTCGTGCCCTAAAACTTTTGTTATCCAATAATTCATTTCCATATTTTTGGGCGCAAATGCAAGATACGAAAATTTACAATAAATAGCTCTGCAAAAATAAATGGATTCTTCAGGATCGAAAATATTATTAAAAATTTGACGAAACAATCTATTATAACTGTATGTAAGATTTGAAGAAATTAATTCCTTAGTAAGATTCTCGGTTTGCTCCATATAGCGTATTTCTTTTATAGAATTAATTATTAATTCGGGATCTGCAAAAACTGGAAAAACAACTTCATTAATAATATTATTTTCTCGCTTTTTTGCAATAACCTCCATACGAATATGATTTTTATCCGCAATATAAAATTGAGAAAGCTTCATTACCTCAACAGGACGACGACCTATTGCCATTAAAACCCCATAAAATTTCAATCTAATATCTCGGTTTTGATTTAATAAAAGCTTAATTATTTCAATATAGGTATTTAAATTAATTTTAACAAATATCTGTTCTTTCCTATAACTATTAATTTTTTCAATTTTATATTTATGAGCATAATCATTTAACCATTTTGGAGTTACGAACAAATCTATAAAATATTGAAAATAGGGTTTTTCATTATCAATTTGATTTAAAAATATTAACTCTTCTATTTTTCCGAGATCTTTAATTCCTATATTTTTTAATTCTTTTACTTTTTTCGATTTCCAAAAAAATAAAAAAGTATTATCCTTTTTAATTTTTTCAATTACTGAAAGATTAATATACTCTTTAATTATTTTACGGGTTTTCGAAAGATTTAATATTATTGAACGATTTGTAAATTTATCTTTTCTAAAAAGAATAGCTTTGTGATTATCTGCAAGATTTTTTATTTTTTCTTTCAACTTTATATACGAAAGCCCATTATTGAGATATCTATTATATAGAATTTCTAATTCTTTTCTAAATATTTCAAAGTCATTTTTTATCTTCACTTTTGGAGGCATGTTAATACAATTATAACAGGTTTAAAATTTTTAATTGGTTAGAAAATACTGATTTTCTAAAAACATGTCTATATATTCAGTTAAATTATGCTCTATTCCAATCAAACATATGAGAATAACCATAAAAACGTCCATTTATACTAACCAATCTTATTATTGATTTGCGTTGCAAATCAATAATAAGAAAATTTTAAATAAATTTTCTTATTGCTTATCAAAAAGCTATTTATAAATAGCTTTTTGATATTATTACAAGTTTTAAAATAGCACAATTTAAAAAAAACTTACTATTCTTTTTCCCGCAAAAGCAGAGCCTTATCATATGCTTTTATGAAAGGCAAATACATAAATACCGAAATAATCAATAGCAATAAAACCAGAATAAAAGCTTTAATATCAAGTCCTGTAGAAAGAAAGGCTGCAATAGGAGCAGGAGTTGTCCATGGGGTCAAAGTTCTGACTCTTTCAATGATTCCAAAATTAGTAAGAATATACGCAACAATTATATTGAACATAGGAATAAGTAAAAAGGGAATACCTAATATGGGATTTAAAACTATTGGCGCCCCAAATATAATAGGTTCATTGATATTAAAAAGACCAGGAGCAAATGAAAGTTTTCCTATGGACTTTAGATGTTGAGATTTGCTAAACATCATAGCAATAGCAAGACCTAAAGTTGCACCACTACCACCAATATATACAAAAGAGTCAAGAAATCCTCCCGCTAAAATATGAGGAAGTGGAAGATTGTTAGAAAGAGCTCTAATATTAGAATCAAGATTTGTCAGAACTATAGGATTAAGAAGAGCAATAATAACATTGGTACCATGAAGACCACAAAACCATAATATATGAACAATAAAAGAAATAGTTAAAGTCCCGACTAAAGTATCGCTAATTCGCAAAACAGGCCTAAACATGTTCATAATTATTTCGGGGAAAAGACTTCCCATTGAACTTTGAATAGCAATATTCACACTTTGAGTTATAATTGAAAGCACAATGACAGGGACTAAAGCTTCAAAAGATTTTAAAACAGCAGGTGGAACAGACTCTGGAAGCTTAATTGCCATATTTCTTTGAACTAAAAATTTATAAACTTCAACAGAAAAAATAGCAGAAATAATCGCCGTAAATACTCCTTGAGCACTAAAATATCTTGCATCAATTACAGGGAACCATGCATTAGGCTGAATTCCCCATTTGGCAGTATCACCACCGTAAGGCATCCAATCTGATTGCCCAGCTAAAATTAAAAATGTATAAAGAGATAAAAATCCCCCCGTAATCCCACTAAGTTTATACTGATTAGATAAATTATAACCAATGCCAAAAACAACAAATATGGACATAATACCCATACTTACATAAAATGGTTGAACAAGATTTCCTTTATATTTGGCCATTAAATCCACATACCACTGTTGATATAGTAATGTTCCGGAATCTGTAAAGGGTAAATTAACTAAAAGCAAAATAAAAGAACCAACTATCAAGAATGGCATAGAAAAAGTAAAACCATCTCTTAAGGCAATTAAATATTTATTTGAACCAATTCTACTAGCAATAGGGACTAAAGCAGTTTCAATAAAATCTTGAAAGTTCATGAAAATTATCCTCCAATAAAAATTAATTAAAAATTAAAAATTATACTAATAACTAATAATATTATCTAATAATGTAATTCAATTAATACCATTATATCAAAATCTTTATAAGATATATTTAAAATAAAATTATTTATTTTAAATATATCTTATAATATAATATATTATAAGATATATTAAACAATATAAATTATTGATTTATAAATAAAAGGAGTATATTTTATATATGAATAAAAAGATATATAGCATAGAAGAATTAATAGATAAAGTAAGTATGCCTATTGTGGCTTACTCCGGTGAAGCTAAAAGCTTTCTAAGAGAAGCTTTGGAATATGCTAAAAACAAAGACTATGAAAAAGCAGAACTTACCATACAAGAAAGTAAAAACTCTATTGCAAAGGCTCATGAAACACATAGAGAAATAATACAGCAATCAGCCACTAATCCAGACTCTGTAAAAACGCCTTTTATTTTAATTCATGCTGAAGATCATTTAATGTCTGCAATTTCAGAATTAAGCATTTTTGAAGAATTAATCAATGTTTACAAAATAATAAATGAACTAAAAAAATAGGAGAAAATATGAACATACTACTTGTGTGTGGAGCTGGAATGTCCACAAGTATGCTGGTACAAAGAATTGAAAAATATGCAAAAGCAAACAATATAAATGCAAAAATTGAAGCTATTGCTGAGACAAGGCTTAGCGAAGTGGTTGACCACTTCGATGTTGTTTTGCTTGCACCTCAATCAAGATTTAATAAAACCAGGCTTGAAGAAATCACAAAACCTAAAGGAATTCCAATCGAAATAATAAATACAATCGATTATGGAACAATGAATGGAGAAAAAGTATTACAACTTGCAATTAATGCGCTTAATAATAAAAGTTCTTTTTAAAGAAGGCTAAAATGAAAGAAATTGGAATATCTATCTACCCTAATATAAGTCCTAAAAATGAAATTATTGAATATCTTGAGAAAAGTGCTTATTTTGGATTTACTCAAGTATTTACTTCTTTACTTTATATTAACGGAAATGAATTTGACATGTTCAAAGAATTACTCAACATTGCAAATAAAAATGGACTGAAACCTATTATTGATGTAAGTCCCAAAATTTTCAAAGAATTAGAAATCGATCTTTCAAATCTTAGAAATTGTACAAAACTAGATTATTTTAAAAAACTTGGCGCTTGGGCAATTAGATTAGACAATACATTCACGGGCATCGAAGAATCCTTAATGACTTTTAACGATTCAGACCTTAAGATCCAACTTAATATAAGTAGTATAAATAAACATATTGATACAATAATGTATTTTAAACCCAATATAAAAAATTTACTTGGATGTCATAATTTTTATCCTCACAAATATACAGGACTTTCAAGAACTTTCTTCAAAGAAACAACAAAAATATTTAAAAATTATTCAATCCCAACAGCTGCATTTATTAGCTCTAGCAATGCAGAAGAATGTGCACGAGGGAAAGAAAAAGAAGGTGTTCCCACACTAGAATCACATAGATTTAAAGATATAGAAACACAAGCAAAAGATCTTTTCAAAGAAGGAATAGATACTGTCTTAATTTCTAATTGTTTTCCAAGTGAAGAAGAACTAAAAAAAGTATCAAAAGTAGCCAGAAATATTTTAGAGCTCAAAGCAGATCTAAACCCAAAAGCAACTTCTGTGGAAAAAGAAATAATACTTGAAAACTTACATTTTAATAGGGGAGATATAAATTCCTATAGGATTCGTTCAACTATGTCAAGAGTATACTATAATAATAAAAAATTTCCTATACACTCTCCAAATGAAATCAAAAAAGGAGACATCTTAATAGACTCTTCAGAATATTTAGGCTATGCAGGAGAACTTCAAATATCACTAAAAGATACCTCAAATAATGGCCTTATAAACGTAGTTGGGAAAATAGTCGATGAGGAAATATATCTACTAGAAAAAATAGAGCCTTGGGAAAAATTTAAAATAATAGAAAATAAATAAATACCTTGACAAAAAGGGTTGTTTATTGTAAAAATTTCTCAATTGCCTTGAGAACATAATAATAGATAGTAATGTAAGACTCTTTTAAATTAAAATTTTTAGAGCTATCAAAAAAATATATAAATTCATTAGTAGCAGAATTAAGATCTTCAATATAATTTTTAAGTTCAAAGTTCCTATTAATAGCTTTTATATCATCTAAATTAAAAACAATAGTGACAATATTTAGAATATTGTCACTATTGTTTTTAAAAGAAATTTTCTTGTTAAAGCTATTGGCAATGTTAAATTCAGACTCATTTGAATTTAAATTAAAAATTTTTAATTTAAATTTATGATCAAAAAAAATAACAAAATCATAGGTTAATAAACTCACTTTTTTAGAGCTTAAAGCCAATTTCATTACAATATTATTACTAAATTTATCTAAAATAAAAAAATAAGAATAATAACTAATATCTTTAATAGAATTAAAGTAATCCTTAAAATGAGTACCAGTTTTAAATTTGCCATTTCCTAATGATTCATATAAACCAATTTCAGTTTTTATTGCTTCATCTAAAGATTTAATAAAAATTGAAGAAGCACTAATATTACATGAAAATAAAAAAATAACAAAAGTAAAAAGAAAATTAAACTTTTTCTCCATCTAAGATTTCTCGTGGAATTAACTAACGTTAATAAAACCTACATAAAAAGTATAACAAATTCCTTAATAATTAAAATCAAAAAGAATATAATTATTGCACTAGAATTAAATTTATATAAAATCACTTAAGGATAAAAAATGGGATATCTTAAAAATATTTCTTTATTTTTATTAATTTTAGGTTGTAAATCCATTTCAAATGGTAATTTCAATCTACATGATACAAATCATAAATTAGGAAAACTAAAATTTCAGGAAGATTCGGTAATAAGTAGAAATTATGACAATAAAATATCTATTGTGGGGGTATATAACCCTTTAACAGAAAAAGAAAATTTTAAAGTCAATATTTACATTGACAAAAAAGGATTGCAAATAAATCCTGAAAGTATTTTGATAAATGAAGAAAAAATTAATTATTTGGAATATAAAGCCGAGCTTAAAATAAAATCCAGTTTTAATAAAAGCATTATTAATATTACACTAAACAATTCAAGAGATCTATTAACCCATATTTATGATAAAAGTATGGGAAAATACATTAACATTGACTTTCAAGACAATTGGAATGTATCACATAGCACAAAATTTAATAAAGAACATATTTTAGAATATTTAACAGATTTTGATAAAGAAACTAAAATATCTAAAAATATATTACAAAAACGCATTGACAATAGAAAAATTGAAATTGAAAAAACAGATCTTAAAACAGAACACAATGAAATAGGGGATTATTACATTTATAGTATGAAAATTCCAAAATTATTTGAAAAATCGAACACACCCTCAGAAACTTACGAAGCGTTCATTATAGCAAATTATTACCCCTGTGAAAATTTAAATATCCTGTTTTTAAATTTAAACTTATACTCTGATCAATTACGATTTTTAAATTCTATTTACGATGAAGATGATAAAAAATTAAAAATTGAGCCTCCTGTAAGAACCTTAAAGGATTCAAAAACAATAAAAGAAACATTAAATATAGTACTAAGTCCTCAAAAAATAATTGAACTTACAAAAAACATTGAAAAAGATGTCACTTTAAAATTAAAATCTTATGGAGAAAAGGGTGAATTCATATTTGAAATATATAAGCCACTTCTTCTAAAGTTTTTAAAAGAAGTGGATCATTGCATAAAAAATTTACAATCAAGTAGATATAAATTTTAACTTATTAAATCCTGCCTACTTGATTGTAAATCAATCAATAAAACTTTACTTTTTTTATTAAGTGCATTATCATTAACTAAAATGCTTAGTGCAATAAAAGATCAAACGATAGGAGTTTTAAATGTACCAATTAATAGCCAATAAAATGCCTTTTAATAAAGTAGTAGATCGAAGATTAAAAATATTTTGGGTCATACAAAAACTAAGCGCTAACTACTTTGTATCAAAAAAGAAATACTCTCTAAGTAATGTTGTAATAATGACAAATTCTATATTGGAAAAAAGGGGCTTTAAAAAGGTTACTAAAAGAACAATACAAAATGATATAAAAATTTTTGAAAATTTAGGATTAATTAAAAGCCATTTCAATCCACTTGGAAAAAACAATGGCAGCTTTACCTACTACACAATAAATAGAGCACTTGAAAAATTAGCTAAAAAAATTATCAGCACCGCATATTTTATTAATAAAAGAATCAAACATGAAAAATCAAAAAATAAAGAACTGGAAAAAATTAAAACAATAGAGAAATCCCAAAACTACAAAATTTCATATCAAACAACTTCACATGTATTAGGTAATAATATAAGTAAAAATTACAAGAATTCTAAATTCTCCTTTAAAAAACAAAATACAAAAAAAACTATAAGCTTTTTAGAAAAAGAAATCAAAGCAAAATATAAAAAAGTAAACCTAGAAGAAATAAAAAAAATAACTGAAAATTCAACAAGTTATAAAAATTCACTGTGGAACTTAAAAGATTTTATAAAAGAACTATATGAATACGAAGAAACAAAAGTCTTGAAGTTCTTTAAAAAAATTTTAAAGAAAAAGAGAAAGAAAATATGGTTCATGGCAAAAAACTTTAAATACACGGATTTCAAAGAAATGATAATAGAATTTAAAAACAAAAATAAGAAAAAATTTGAAATCAAAAACCAAATTCATAAATCAAAAAATACAAAAAATGCTACTACATTAATGAAAACTATAATAGAAAATTGTAAAATAAAATAAAAAAGTATAATGAAAAATAAAGAACCAAGTAAATTTTTTTTTAACAAAATAGAAAAGGTGGAACAAAAAATTATTTATCATACAAAAATCTTTAGCATGATAAATAATTTTGAAGCTAAACCAAAAAAAGGAAAATTTTGGCTTTGTTTAAGAAATGTATTTAACAATAAAAAATACGAAAGCTTTCATTTATTTTCAACTAAAGAAAATGATAAATTTTTAGGAATTTTTTACGGTTTCACAAACCTTTCAAAACCATTTATAATAAATTACTCAGAAAAAGGAACAAAAAAAACTATAAGATTAAAAAAAGTATTTTATATGGAATTTAAATTTAAAAAAGGAAGTGTCTTTTGCTACTTAAGAAGTCTATATACACTTACTAAAAATGAAAACAAAAACAAAGTTTTTTATAAATCTCTTTTGGAAAGAACTCTGAAAATTGAAGAAGAAATACATAGGTTCTATAATAAAAAATATGAAATTAATAAAGGAATAATAAATTGGATAAAAAAAAACCAAAAATAATAACAATAGCCTCAATAAAAGGGGGAGTAGGAAAAAGTACAACATCGCTAATATTTACAAATATACTTTCAAATAAAAATAAAAAAATACTATTGATAGATTTAGATCCACAAGCAAGCAGTACAAGTTTTTATATAAATATTATAAGAAAAAAAAATATTGATATAAAAGAGTTTAACATTTACAAAGTTTTTAAAAAAGAAATAGACATAGAAACATCAACAATAAAAATAAATAACAATACAGATTTCATAGCAAGTCATATTACCCTAAGTAAATTTAATGAAGAAAGTATCTCATTGAAAGAAAACTTACTTAAAATTTTTTTAAGCTTTGTCCAAAACAAATATGATTTTATCATAATGGACACGGCACCTACATTAGGAAGTTTGATTAACAATAGCTTGCTAATCACAGATTATTTAATTATACCATTACCAACAGATCAATGGGCAATTGAAAGTTTAGATTTAATAATCAGCAGACTTCAAGATCTTTTTAGAAAAGATTTGCCAATCTTTTATTTAATAACAAAATTTATCGAAAGACAAAATATTGACAGAGAACTTAAAAAGTATATTGAATTCGAATATAAAGGCAATTTTTTAGGAAGTGTTCCTAAAAGAGATGGATTACGTAAAGCTATTTTTTATAGAGAAGAATTTAATCCTAATGAGGATTACTATAAAGCTTATGAGAATATAATTGAAAATTTTTTGAGTACACTTTCAAATTAGTTCCATATGGAACTAATAGTTCCATATGGAACTAATTTGAAAGTGTACAACGGAGCAAAAATAACCAATGAAATTAAACAAGAAAATAGAAATTGTCAAAAGAGTTGAACTTAACGAAAATGAAATAAAAAAAACAAGAGAATCTATATATTTTAGGTTAAAAGAACAACTAAAAATTTTAATAAAAGAAGAATCTTATAATAAAATTGAAACAGCAAGAATTTTGAAAGAAATTAACGATAATAAATATTACGTTATAGACAAATACAAAAGCTTTAATCAATTCATTAAAGACTACAATATTGCAAAAACCACAGTTTATAGATATATAAAATTAGCAATAGGAATTGACAATGGTAAAATAAATTATGAATTAATTTATAAAAAGGGAATAAACTACGCTATTCAAATTTTAGAAGATGCTGAAATGAAACCTACTAAAAAATGTGTATTTAATAAATCATTCAAGTTAAAAATCAAAGACGAAAAAAGCTTTGATTTTTATAAATCAAACACAGACTTTGTAAGTTTTTTATTAAAAGAATTATATTATGACAATCAAAAATTACTTACAGCTATTAAAAATAAATACGACAATTTAAAGGATAAAAAATAGTATTTTTAATTTATGAAGTAAGGCAAAATATAAAAAATATTTCAAAAACACTTTACAAAAAAATAAAATACTATATAATAGTCTATATAGATTGAGATGCAATGTCTCGCTCTTGTTGTTTGATTAGAATAATAAGTTGGCTACCACAAGGTAGCCTTTGTCATATTTAAAAATTATTAAAATAAAACTTATACACCCTTTATATTAATTTTCTTTTGTAAAGAATATTTATTTTAAACTGAAAATAAAAATCAAATAAAGATTATAAAAATTAATTTTTATAATCTTTATTTTCAATTGACTCGACCATTACTAAGAAATCCAAAATTTTATGTTTCTTTAAGATTAAATTTTCTAATCCAATTCTAATTTTAATTTCATCATTCTTATAGGAAGCATCTTCTTCTTTAATCATTCTTTCTAATAAAGACTTGGACAAAACAAATGAGGAATAATTAATCCAATTGCCAAAAAAATGATTATCGTCTCTTTTATGACTTATTTTTCCCTCAATCTTAGTTCCATCTGGTAGTAATAAAGGAGTCTGTTCTGTTATACTATGATTTCTAAATTTTGTATATAAAACTATTTTAGTTATTCCTGTCTTATAATTAAAAATTCCCTTAAGCTCTGCATTTTTATTTAAACTTTGGTATATTCTAAATATTTTCCCAAATTGATCGTGCTCAACGTTTAAGGAAGTGCAAGATGCTAAGAAAAAAAATATCAACAATTTAGAGATTTTTAATTGGTTTTTATAAAATTTCATATTCCTCTCCTTTGGTATAAAAATTTATGTATTAATGAACATAATAATATATTTTTTATTGGATCATTGCAAACAATTTTTAATAAATTAACTATGATTAATTATTATTTCTTAATTTAATTTTTTTCAAAAAAATTAAATTAAGAAAATCTGATTTTCAAATTATTTGCTGGTTTTAAATAATATTACATCTATTTAAAATAGATGTAATAAACATACCCCTTAGGATCAAAAGATTGATTTTAAAAATCACCAAGGACATTTTTGAGTTTTTTTACTTTTATAAATGCGCTTTAAAAGCAAGAAAGTCCTTGTTAGGAACTTTTATTGCCACAAAGGAATTGTTAAATATGAAATTTAATTTATAGGTTATAATTTAATTCTAATTTTATAAAATTCAATAGCAATTGATTTTTATGTTTCCATAAAAATGTTAGCTTTTATAGATTAATGTCTCATTTCTTTAAAAAAAGAGTTTTCTTATGTGAAATTCTAATTTTGGCTTAGAAGAATTTGACATTAAAATAATTGGAATATGTCTAGATAAAGATTGAAAATAAAAAATAGCAGATATTATCCTTAATGAAGAATCAATTATAAATGTTCTTTAAAAATAGTTTAAATGCTTTTAATAATGTTAATGCGAAATCTCATTTCAGATATAATAAAATATAAGCAAAATTTAAATTTATAAAAACTTGTAAGGATGCTGATATGAAAATATTGATAAAAAATTTAAAAATTTTGGTATTTTTCAATGTAATCTTATTTATTTCTTGTGTTAATGAAAATGATGGACAAAAATTAGTGTTCAAGTTAAATATTGGAAGTGAACCGGCTACCTTGGATGCACAATTGGTAAACGATTCAGTTGGTTCAAGTATTGTAAGTCAAATGTTTATTGGAATTTTAGAGGGAGATCCTAGAACTGGAGGATACAGGCCAGGGCTTGCTAAAAGTTGGGATATTTCTGATGATGGAATAGTTTATACATTTCATTTAAGAGATAATCTTGTTTGGAGCGATGGGATTGCGATTACCGCTGAGGGAATAAGAAAATCTTATATGAGAATTTTAGACAAAGAAACTGCTTCATCTCTTGTTAACATTATTAAATCCACTATAAAAAATGCAGAAGAGTACTTTGACGGTAAAGTGAATGAAGATGATCTTGGAATTAAAGCTATCAATGAGAAAACTTTAGAAATAACTCTAAAATCCCCAAAACCATATTTTCTTGATATGTTGGTACATCAAACATTTATTCCTGTACCAGTGCACATTATTGAAAAGTATGGACAAAGTTGGATAAATCCTGAAAATATGGTCGTTAGTGGTCCTTTTAAATTAAAATCTAGAGTTTTAAATGAAAGGGTTGTTCTTGAAAAAAACAATGAATATTACAAATCTGAAGATGTTGATATTGACAATATTGTATTTTTTATTACAGATAATAGCATTACCGCTTATAATATGTATTTAAATGATGAGCTAGATGCAATTTTTAACAATGTTCCTCCAGATTTACTTAAGGATCTTAAGCTAAGAGATGATTATTATTCAATGGGCACCAATTTAACCTATTTCTATTCTTTAAATACTAAAGTAAAACCGCTTGACAATGTTGAAGTTAGAAAGGCGCTGTCTCTTGCTATTGATAGAAAAACTTTAACAGATAGCGTTCTTAATGATAGTTCTATCCCTACAAGAAGAGCAACTCCAGATTATATTGATTATTCTTACAGAAGTAATTTAAGATTATTTGATGTTGAAATGGCTAATAAGCTTTTAGCAGATGCAGGGTATCCTAATGGTAAAAATTTTCCCTTATTGAAAGTAAAGTATAATATAAATGATAGACAGAGAAAAATTGCTGAATTTATTCAAAATCAGTGGAAAAAGAATTTAAACATTAATGTTCAGCTTGAAAATGAAGAATGGTCAACTTATATAAATAGTAGAGTAAATGGTAATTATGAAATAATAAGAGCGGGGTGGTCAGGAGATTATGCTGATCCCATGACGTTTTTAAGTATATTTAAAACCGAAAACACATCTTTTTCATCTTATGGATATTCAAATTCTGAATATGATGAACTTTTAATGCAATCAGATCATGAAAGAAATGTTTTTGAAAGACAAGAAATTTTAAAAAAAGCAGAGGAGATAATAATCGATAAAGACTTTCCAGCTATATTTATTAATATAGCTTCTTCTAGTTATCTTTTTAGAAACGATAAGTGGAAAGGCTGGGAGCCAAATATTTCGGAAAGATTTAATTTATCTGAAATAAAACCCATTAAATAATTTATTGTTTATTTATTTTTAGAAAAATAAATTTTTAATTGAAAAAAGTTTATAGCTAGATTTTTTGATTTGGCTATAAACAAAAATAAGAAATGAATTTTTAAAATAAAAATTCATTTCTTATTAATTTAGTTATTTGGGAGTTATTATTTTTAAATAGAGTAAATGCTGAGTGCATTAATGTTAGAAAAAGCATTACAAAAATGGAAAATATAATAATATCTTCCATTTTTATTCTCCTACTACTAAGGTTGTTATTTCTCAAAAAAAATAATGCAATATTCCAATATTTTAAATGGGGCAGTTATTCAATTTTATAAATATGTTTATACTTTTTTGGTATATTAAAAACATCTTGGGGGATGAAATTATTTTAATGAAGAATGGCTTATATTTACAAGCTTAGAATTAATTTGCCTTTTAGTTGAATTATAATATATTTATCAGAATACGGTACCATTCCCTCAAAGAATAATTTTGTAGGTTCTTTGTTTTTGAGTTGAAAAGCTTTTTGCCCATGGGCTGAATATTATAACAAGTAGATCTACATGTGCTTTTATAAGCTTAACAACTCGTTCTTCAGTATCAATCTCAATGGAAATAGTAACGCTTATTTTTAGTCTATTATGTATATCTTTGCAGATATTAAGAAAATCTTATTTGTATTTGTATTTGTATTTGTATTTGGTCACATATTGAATTTTTACAGATGTTATTTATTTACTTTCTATATTTATTTTTTAATTTCTAAGAAAGTTAAATCTTCTTTTATTATCTTGTTTGTCATAAAATTTCCTTTTTATTGTTTTTATTATTCTCGTTCTATAATTAATGGAGGCTTAGAGGATATACCATAACAAACTCTATTTATATCCCCCCAACTTAATTAATTATTCTTTAAGAAGCTTTTTTAAAAAATTATAAGAAAGTTTAGTCCAATCAATAGGCATTAAGTTTTGAGTATTTATACATCCAATGACGCTATGTATTTAGTATGTTATTTGATCCCCTATTGTGCCACACAATACCTTTAAAAAATTAAAATTTTCTTATTAAAGCCCATTTACCTTTACTTCTGGCAATATTGCAAATAAATTAAGGAAATTTATTTGCAATATTTTAAGTAATTTTTCAATAAATAATCTTGAAAAATTACTTAAAATATTACTCTTGAAAAATTATTTTTTTTATATAAAAAATTGAAAAGAAAAATTGTTGGACTAATAATTCATAAAAAGGAGGCACAAATTAATGAAAAAGAATACATTAAGTGCGATATTAATGACTTTATTTTTATTTATATCATGTAATAATTCAGGAAAAGATGGTGCTACATCTACCAATCCTGTTGGTGGGTCTGTGAAAGGACCTAATCTTACAGAAATAAGTAAAAAAATTACAGATTCTAATGCATTTGTACTTGCTGTGAAAGAAATTGAAACTTTGCTTTCATCTATCGATGAACTTGCTACTAAAGCTATTGGTAAAAAAATACAACAAAATGATTTAGCCGCCGAAGCAAATCATAACGGATCATTGTTGGCAGGAGCTTATGCAATATCAAGTTTAATAACACAAAAATTAAGTAAATTGAAAGGTTCAGAAGGGTTAAATAAAGAAATTTCAGAAGCTAAGAAATGTTCTGAAGAATTTGCCAAAAAATTAAAAGATGGTCACGCAGATCTTGGTAAAGAGGATGCTACTGATGATAATGCAAAAAAAGCTATTTTAAGAACAAATGCGACTAAAGACAAGGGTGCTGAAGAACTTGAAAAATTATTTAAATCAGTAGAAAGTTTAGCAAAAGCAGCTCAAGAGGTATTAACTAGTTCAGTTAAAGAACTTACAAGTCCTGTTGTTGCAGAAAATCCAAAAAAACCTTAATTAAGCTTAATATTATAAGATTAATTTGTTTTAAAAAAGTAACTGGAAAAATAAAGTCAATAAAAAGTCAAGATATATTTCTTGGCTTTTATTTTTTCTATTTTTTGAAAAGTTTCTTAAAATTTATTTAAATTTAAAATCAAATAATTTTAATTATGGGCTCTGCTTAAAAGAAAATAAAAATTATTTCAAAATCTATTATAAATCGAATTTAAATATTCTAAATATAGAAAAATTAGCATCGATTTTGGTTTTGGAAGATTTGCAAGATGGTAAGTGCTTATTTGATTTTTGTGTAAAATTTTATAAAGTCGCTCAATAACGGGCTAAATATTTTGACGGCAAAAATTTTTTTTTCGTGATTTATTATATTTTATTGAAATTGAACATTTTAAATCTTTTTTATAAATAGCAAATCTAGTAAATCAGTTAATAACCATAGATAAATTTAATAATAAAAATTATGCACAGTATTATCATTATAGGAGAGATTTTATTTTTTTTATTTTCCAATAAATTAAGTATTATGTTTATTAAAACATAAAATATTATTCCAATGCTTATTCCAGAAGAGATATTGTATGTCAAGGGAATTAAAAAAAGTATTAAAAAACTGGAAATATTTTCTCTTATATTAGAAAAATTAATTTTTATTATTTCTCTGCTCATTGAAAATCCCACATATATTAATGCTGCAGCAGTTGCACTGGCAGGAACAGCTATAAATAATGGTGAAAGAAATATTGCAATAAAGAACATTATCCCTGTCACTATTGTTGTAAGTCCGGTTTTACCACCTTCTTCTATCCCTGTGCAACTTTCAATGTACGCTGTTACAGTGGAAACTCCCATTATTGCTCCAAAAGTAGTAGAAATGGCATCAATTAAAAATATTTTACCAACATTAGGGATTTTTCCGTTTTTGTCCAACATATTACCTTTTGCTGCTACTGCTATTAAGGTCCCCAAAGTATCAAATAAATCATTAAACAGCAATATCAATACAATTGTCATGAAACTCCAAAAATGTTCACTCAAAACATAAGAGAAATCCAATTGATTAAATATTGGCGCAATAGATTCGAATCGTAAAATTCCGTCTGGAAAACGTATTTCAGCGGTAGATGCGCTTTCTGGATTAAAGATCGCATATATCCAGGTTATGGCAGTAACCAAGCAAATTGCCCAAAGTATACTTCCTCGTACATGAAGTTGTTCAAAAATTACAATAAAAAATAATCCTAAAAATGTGAATAAAACTTTCAAGTTAATGAATGATCCTATTCCGATCAATGTGGCATCATTTTTAATTATAATTCCACCATTTACAAAACCAATAAAAGCAATAAAAAATCCTATTCCAACTGTGATAGAATATTTTAAATTTACCGGTATTGAATTTGCAATACTTTCTCTAGCTCTTGATAGAGAAAGTACAATAAAAATCAGCCCTTCGGTAAAAACAGCAGCTAATGCAACTTGCCAAGGAATATTCATTCCAAGTACTACAGAAAATGCAAAAAACGCATTAAGGCCCATGCCGGGTGCTAATGAAATGGGTGTATTAGTATAAAGTCCCATTAATATGCTAGCCAACGCTGATGTTAAGCAAGTTGCAGTAACTAATGCTCCAATTGGCATTCCTGTACTGGATAATATTGCCGGATTAACAGCTATTATGTATGCCATACTCAAAAAAGTTGTAATACCTGCGATAATTTCTTTTTTATAATCGATGGTGTTATTTTTAAATTGAAATAACAATGTTTCTTTAAATTGATTCATTATAAATTACTCCTCAAATTTTATTTTATATCAAAAATAGAAACTAACGCCATTTATTATATTTGATCTATCAATAAAGTATGGCAATAAATTGAACTTCATGAAAACATTAATGGCCATATTAATGGCCATTAATAAATTTAATAATAAAGATTAAGCACAACATTAGCATTACAGGAGAAATTTTAATCTTTTCTTTGCTAAAAAGATTTAATGATAAATTTATTAAAGTGTAAAATACTACTCCAACAAAAAATCCTGAAGAAATGCTATAAGTTAAAGGAATCAAAATAAATATTAAAAAGCTGGAAATATTTTCTCTAATATTAAAAAAATCAATTTTTATTATTTCTCTACACATTGAAAATCCTACATATATTAATGCTGCAGCAGTTGCACTAGCAGGAACGGCAACAAAAATAGGAGCAAAAAAAAGCGCAAATAAGAATAATAATCCGGTTATAATTGAAGTAAGACCTGTTTTACCACCTTCAGCAATTCCTATAAAACTTTCACTATAAGTCGTAACAGTAGAAACTCCCATTATTGCTCCAAAAGTAGTGGCAATCCCATCAACTAATAATATTTTTTTTGCATTAGGAATTTTTCCGTCTTTGTTCAACATGCCCCCTTTTGTTGTAACGCTTATTAACATCCCTACAGTATCAAATAAATCATTGAATAAAAAAATAAAAACTATTGATATAAAAGTCCAAAAATGTTCACTTAAAACATAAGAAAAATCCAATTGATTAAATATTGGCGCAATAGATTCAAATTTCACAGCTCCATTAGGAAGATGTATTCCAATAGATTGGGCACCTTCAAAATTAAATATTGCATATATCCAAGCCGTAAGAGTAACTATACTAATTGCCCAAAGTATACTTCCTCGTACATGAAGTTGTTCAAAAATTACAATAAAAAATAATCCCAAAAATGTAAATAAAACTTTCAAATCAATGAATGACCCTATTCCAACCAATGTGGCATCATTTTTGATTATTATTCCACCACTTACAAAACCAATAAAAGCAATAAAAAGACCTATTCCAACCGAAATTGAATGCTTTAGATTTGCTGGAATAGAATTTATGATCTGTTCTCTTACTTTTAAAAAGGATAGAAGAATGAAAATTAGCCCTTCAACAAAAATAGCGGTTAATGCAACTTGCCAAGGAATATTCATTCCAATTACCACAGAAAATGCAAAAAATGCGTTTAAGCTCATTGCAGGAGCCAATGCTAAGGGTGTGTTAGTATAAAGGCCCATTAATATGGTAGAGAATGCTGCTGTTAAGCAAGTTGCAGTGACTAGCGCACCAATTGGCATACCCGTATTAGATAGTATTGCCGGGTTAACGGCTATAATATATGACATACTTAAAAAAGTTGAAATACCTGCTAAAATTTCCCTTTTGTAGTTAATATCATTGTTTTTAAATTGAAAAAATAAACTTTTTACATATTTCCCCATAAAACTTTCCTTTTTGTTGCTAAAAAATATTTTTAATAATAAAAAATTTATTTTTTTTTTTAAATACCTATCGAAAAAAATTTAATTTTTTTTAATACCTATCGAATTTTATTAATCATATTGTTCTGAAAAAGAATATTCTCACTATCAGGTAAGGTTGAAAATACAATAGTTTTAATAACCTTTTCAGAACTATCTGTAATAACAAATTTTCTAGCTTCAATAAGCTTTAAGTAAGCTTTTAAAGAAATATCTTTTCCAACGCTAAAAAAGGTTTGAAGATATTTGTTATCAATTAGCTTATGCCGATTAAATAAAAATAAAGCAATTATATCATTTTCAACTTTTAAAAATAAAGGTTCTTTATACCTTAAATTCCACTTATTAGAAATAGTAAAATAATGTCTTAAAGAAATTTTATTATTCTCTTGAATCAACTTAATATATTTAGAATCTTTTTTTAATTCAGGAATTTCATCAAAATAGATTGTGGAACAAGATAATGTTAAAAGTATATGATTGAAAAATAATAAATATTTTTTTAAAGTTTTCAAAATAATCATTAATATATAGGGTTTTTCATAAAATTTTATTTTTAAATGCATATTCTAAAGTATTTTTTGTATTCTTAAAATTCACATCAATAAATCTTGGATCATATTGCAAGGTGTCTTTAGTCCAAACTTGAAAAGAATCATCGTTAAATAAAAAAACTAGCTTTTTGTAAGGAGTTAAAGCTTTCGACATA
The DNA here is from genome assembly GCF_033969665.2 of Borreliella sinica. GTDB lineage: Bacteria > Spirochaetota > Spirochaetia > Borreliales > Borreliaceae > Borreliella > Borreliella sinica. The sequence continues at coordinate 19,500 of NZ_CP135181.1, forward strand.
AGAGTAAAATTGTTTTTATCAAGATTAATGTATAAAAACTTAAAATTTCCAATGCTAATTACTTTGGAAATAGCAATACTTCCAATATATTTATTGTCTTGAATTAATTTCAAATAACCTTTAGTAAAATTTAAATTTGAGTCTAGCATAACATTTAAAAAAACCGTAAATTTATTACTGGATTTATCTTTTTTTATGTAGATTTGACTATCTGGATAAAAATAAAGAAAATAATCTGCTCTTTCAATTTTTTCAAAATTTTTTTCTAAATCCTCAGCAATATTCAAAATCTTACAAGAAGAACAAACAAAAACTATTAAAATCAAAGAAAAACTATGTTTCATAATTAACATATATTATACAATACAGAAAGGAGAGTATTTATATAAAATGAATGAAAACAACTTCAGCTCTTATATTGAAAATTCTAAAATCTATTCGGATTATATAATATCAAAACATAAAATATTACTTATTCCTGTTCCTATAATAAAAATTGCTATGGGAGAAGATCTTAAAATTTTTGAGATCGGTTTTCAAAATAAGCATAAGGATTTTTCCGGATATATTAAATTAAATGAAAAGTCTTTATATATAAATGAGAACATGAGTCTTGAAAATAAAAGATTTACAATAGCAAAGCACTTGGGACATTATTTGATGCATCAAGATCAAATTAAAAATCTATCTAAAAATAACCAATATTATCTTGATATTCAAGATAGTCAAATGACAACAGAAGCCAACATATTCGCTGCAAATATTTTGGTTCCAACAACCACATTAAAATTAAAATTATCTCAATATAAATCTAGAGAACTCTCTCAAAAAACAATAGCAAAAGAATTTCAAGTAACCGAAAACACAATTTATTTAAAATTAAGTATACTTAATGATCTTAGCAAAATAAACAAAATAAAAAAGGGTAAAAAATTTTTAAAAATTAAAAATACAAAACACAAAATAGAAGCTAATATTCTCCTACATAATACAGATAAAATTAAAGAATCAATAGCACTTGATTTGGAAAAATATGCACTTGAAAAAAAAGAACAAATTAAAAAAATATTTGAGGATCTGGAGTAAAAAGCTTTTTTAAGTTGAAAACTTTTTGAGTATATATTCCATTTTTACATTAGCTGATATTAAATAATCTTTACTCTTAATAAGAGAATCTAAATGATTTTTTGCAATCACAATCCAATATTTATTATTCATAAATTTCTTATCGGTGGGAAAATTTATTTTTAGTGGGAAGTTTTTCATAATTTTTTGTTTTTCAAGATAAGATAAAACTTCTGCATTAAAAGACGCACCTTGAGTCGTGCTATAAGCAATAAGTATTCCATATAGTTTCTTATTATAAATAAAAAGGTCTTTAATAAAATTAATATTACTATTGAAGTTAGATTCATCAACGTAAATATAAGTACTATTTTTAGTATCATTCAAACTTTCAAAATTAGGCCCATGATATAAATGTTCATAGTTTTGTGTTTTAAAATTTGAAATCTTCAAATCAGGATAATTCATTAAAGATGTTAAAACAGCCAAATTTATTTTATCTGTTTCTGGTATTTTAACCAAAGAAATCGTTGAACAACTGTAAAGCAATAAAAAATAAACGGGAATTAAAAACTTCTTCATTTGAACTTTAATTGTATTCTTTTAGTAAAATAAAGTAAAGTAAAGTAAAATAAAGTAAATAAAAACATATAAATATTTTGATATAATGTAAAAATAAACTTTAAAAGGACGTAAAATGAGCTATTATGCGTTAAGCAAAATATTTCTATATTCTGGGTACCTTGTTATTGGATTTCTATCTTTTACAATTTTCAATAAAAACTTACGAAATAAAATCAGAGATAAATTAAAAAATTTATACTTTTTATATTATTTAACTTTTTTTACCCTTTTTATTCTAAGCTCAAATTTATCTTATTACTTTACTGAAAAGCAATTATTGGAAGATTTTAATATTTTTGAAAAAGAATTTTTTGAAATACATAAGATAAACGAACAATTTTTTCAAAAATACCTACTAAATTTTCCAGTACCAATAAGAATGGAATTGATGTCAAAATTTGATCCAATATATACGGTGTTTAATTCTAGTTTTGAGGAGTGCGCTAAAACCATTGGCAAAAGTTCTTATGAAATTCAAACAAATTATAAAAATTACGTCAGGGCAACAAATTTAGAAATTAAAAAAAAAATAGACCAAATAAAAGAAAGTATTGAACCTATTTATAACAGATATAAGTTGCCTATTCTAAATGGAAAAAATACAGAAATAAGTATCGATGAAAATGGGAATATTATTCCTGTTACAAAAAATATAAATGGCCAAATAACAGAATTACTGTTTTATGATCAAAATTACAATTTAATTCCCTTTAGGGAATTTGGAAACTATAAAGTTAGATTTGATCTAATCCCAGAAAATAAAAATATACACTTCAAGGAGCTAATAAAGGTTTACTATCTTGACGAAAACAATAATATAACTCCTATTGAATATTATAAAAATAATATAGATACTAGCCCTTATTACATAGACTTGCAAGAGAATAAAGACAATTTTCTCAAGACAATAAAAATCAAAAAAGAGTATAGTTTATATATTGAGCAAAAAAAGCAACTCCAACATTTAACTAAAAACGATAAACTTGATGATTTTAAAGAATTTTTAGCAAAAAATAATAGTATTTTTTCATTAAACACAATATTTTCTAATGGCGATCCAATATTTACTTATGCAATAGATGTAAAAGCAAAAAATATTATAGCTTATTTAATAACAAAAGAATTTAATATTAATTTAACAAATCAAAGTTCTCAAACAGCTCTTCATAGTGCCATAATCCAAAAATATGAATTAGAATTTATTAAATCACTTATCGAAAAAGGTGCCAATCCAAATCTTAGAGATAGCGATAATAAATTACCCATAGACTACTCTGACAAAACTAGTGAGATCTATAAATATTTAATAGGAATTTGACTCTGTCATGCTATTTTAATCAGTAATTAGCATGACAGCAATATTTTAAACCAAATTGATTCAATTTATTAAACCATAAATTCAATTTAAAATAATTAAAACGAGAATAAGAATTATACCAATACTTCAATAATTAATGTTATTAAATTAAAAATAATCTTTAACACTTTTTAGAAATAAACAATTTTATAAATTATAATTTAATATATTATTATTTATTCAATACAAATATTTACAAGATTGAAAAATCTTGTTAAGATATTAAGCGTATTATTCAAATTAATTGATTTAATTAATTAATTTGCACTTAATAAAAAGGGGAAAATTATGTCAACATCATCCGCATCGATATCTATATTTACAATATTACAAAAAATAGGAAAAGCCTTCATGCTTCCCATAGCACTTTTACCAGCAGCTGGAATTTTATTGGGGATCGGAGGAGCATTTACTAACGAAACAATGATTCAGGCTTATGGATTAGAAGAAGCACTTGGAAAAGGAACTGTAGCAAACTCAATACTTTATCTTATGAAATACACAGGAGAAGTAATTTTTGCTAACTTGCCTTTAATGTTCGCAGCAGCAATTCCAATTGGACTTGCCAAAGTAGAAAAAGGAACAGCTGCTTTAGCAGGAGTAGTCGGCTTTTTAGTTATGCATCAAACTATAAATGGAATCTTGTTCATACAAGGAATCACAGCAGAAAGCGCAAGCTTAAACGCGCTGTTGGAATTAGGAATGCCTGAAGCAGCAGCAACTGCAAAAAGTCAGGAATATACAAATGTCCTTGGAATATTCTCTCTTCAAATGAGCGTAATGGGGGGATTAGTAGCAGGATTTATTGCTGTCTTTCTTCATAACAGATTTTACAATATTCAATTACCCACATTTCTAGCATTTTTTGGAGGCACAAGATTTGTGCCAATCATAACCACTATAACAATGTTCGTGGCAGGAATATTTTTAACATTTATTTGGCCTTTTATCCAAAGTGTAATGACTTCGTTTGGGAACATAGTAGAACAATCGGGGCTTTTTGGAACATTTGCATACGGAGCAATAAAAAGATCTTTAATCCCATTTGGACTTCACCATATATTTTATTTACCATTTTGGCAAACAGCTGTTGGTGGAACATTAGAAATAAATGGAGAACTAATATCAGGCGCACAAAATATATTCTTTAAGCAACTTGCAGATCCGAATACTGTACACTTTGAAGTTGCAAGAGGAACAAGGTTTTTCAGCGGAGAGTTTGTTGTTATGATTTTTGGATTACCTGGAGCTGCACTTGCTATGTATCATACATCAAAACCTGAAAACAAAAAAAACGTAGCCTCATTACTACTATCTGCTAGTTTTACATCAATGTTAACAGGAATTACAGAACCTCTTGAATTTGCATTCCTTTTTGCAGCACCAGCGCTTTATTACTTCATATATGTTCCTCTTTTTGGATTGGCGTATCTCTTAACGCACCTTTTAAACGTAGGGGTTGGACTAACATTTTCTGGAGGATTTATAGATATGTTTCTATTTGGAATACTTCAAGGAAATAGCAAAACAAATTGGATAGCAATTCCTATTTTGGGGATTTTTTACTTTATTGGGTTTTACTTTATATTTAAATATACAATAATGAAATTCAATTTCAAAACAATAGGTAGAGAAGATGAAGAAATGGAAAAAGATAAAATAAGTTCAGTAAAAACAAATTTATCAGAAACTGCTTCAAAAGTTTTAGAAGGTCTTGGCGGAAAAGACAATATTACATACCTTGATGCATGTGCATCAAGACTAAGAATTAATCTAAAACAAATAGAATTCATCAAATCGGATGCCTATTTTAAAAATCTAGGTGCTAGTGGAATATTAAAAAAAGGTAATAGCGTCCAAATTGTATTCGGAGGATTATCAGATAATATAAAAATGGAAATCGATAAACTTATGTAAAATTTTAATTTATAATATAAGAACAACTAATCCAATAGAAAAAT
>NZ_CP179547.1:0-18191 GCF_033969665.2 Borreliella sinica
ATATTATTATTATTTAGTATAAAGTATGAGACAACCTGTCTATTAATAATAAGCTTATTTGAAAAGGTCGTCTCTCCAAAGCTATCTCTTCAATTGCTGAAGGATCGCAAATTATTGAAAAAGAATACTAATTATTGTATGATATTTTTTCCAAAAAGAAAACTATATTGAAAAATCTCATTTTCCCCAAAAAAACTCCAGAAATTGCATTAATATTATAATATTAAAACTTTAATTATTAGGAGGAATATTAATATGAAAAAAATATTCACATTAATATTAATTTTCAATTTGCTATCCAATTTATATGCCAACATGGATAGAGAAAAAGAAAAAATGGGCAAGAAGCAATTACGCAGAAGCTGAAAAATATCTTTCAAAAGAAGAAATTATTTTAATTAAAAACAAATTAGACAAATACAATTTTCAAGACGAGTACGAAAAAAGCGTATTTTTTTTATTTACCCCAACAATTAAAGTTAGTTTATCGGAAATCGAAATTAAAGAAAAAGGTGTTTTTTTAGATGCTGTTGATGTCATGGGATACCTTATAAAAAATAAATTAATAGATTCCAAATATCTAAAATTAGAGTCATATGACCCAATTTTCAAACTTATAAAGGGGGATCCGGATCAAATTTTTGATTATTTGATACAACTAGATTCAGATAAAATTGATTATGCTGAGAAATATGGAAACAAAGCTAGAGAGAAGTTTGACGAAAATTACTTTGATAAAAGCAAAATAAATACGGTAAAAAAAACATTAAAACAAATTATAGCTGACTTACCTAAAGATTAAGTAGTAAATTCTAAAGCTAAGGAATAGATATGATAAAAATAAGTTTATTTTTATTTTTATTTTTATTATTTAATTTGGATGCTACCATGGACAAGCATCAAAAAAAAGTATAGAAAAGAATTATGCAAAAGCTAAAAAAGCCTTTTCTATAGAAGACTTTAATTTAATTGACAAAAGATTAGATAAATACGATTTCAAAAGTGAGGAGAATAAAAGCATCCTTTTTGCATTTGCCCCACAAATTAGGGGATGTTTAAGAAAAATTGGGACTAAAGAAAAAGATGTATTTTTAGATGCTCTTGATGTTATAGGCTACCTTTTTAAATATAACTGTATATATTATGTAAATACAATTTCTAATTATAAGCTCAATTATATAATTGAGCTTATAAATGGCAAACCGTTTGGTATTTTTAATAGGCTTGATAAGATCAATTCTGGAAAATATGGAGACAAAGCTAAAGAGAAGTTCCAAGAATCCTATTCTGAAGACAACGTAAATACAGTTAAACAAATATTAAAACAAATTTTAAACGACTTCCTTGCTTCAAAATCGGGATGTAAATAATAACTTGCTAGTGAACTGTTATTTCTATAATCTTTGATTTAGAAATAGTAGTTCACTTCCCTTCAATATATTATATTTTAACTCACGTTGCAAATTCATCTTCACCTAAATTTCATAGAAATTATAGGTGGAGAATTCTTTGTTATTTTTTGTTAAAACAAATTTTAAACGACTTCCTTGCTTCAAAATCGGGATGTAAATAATAACTTGCTAGTGAACTGCTATTTCTATAATCTTTGATTTAGAAATAGCAGTTCACCCCCCTTCAATATATTATATTTTAACTCACGTTGCAAATTCATCTCCACCCATGATTTCTATGAAATTTAGGTGGAGATGAATTTGTTAAAAACTTCTGCTTGATAATATGTCTTGTTGTAGATTTTCTGCTTCTACAGCTTTTTCTTTCATTTGATCGTAAAATGTATCTAAATAAGATACAAGCTTAGTAACATCTTTTTTTATAAGATTTTTATCAGCTTGATAATCTAATAAAATTTGTCTTGACGTTTCTGAAACAAATTTTATTGTAGATAATATTGTGTCAAATGATTGTTTGAGTTTCTCTAAATCTGAAATATCTAGTTTATCTAAAGCATCTTTTTTGGGGTATAAGTGATCAGTCACGTTGTCAAAAATATGCCCAATATCGCTAAAGATAGCGTAATATTTCACTGACGCTTTTGATACATCTAAAATATATGCAAATTCCTTTAATTTGTCATCATCAATAAGACTTAAAAGAGTATAAATACGTCTTCTATATCTTATAGATCTCTCGGTATTGCTGGCTACAGATTCACTTGATGTCCAAACGAGGTCTTTAAAGCCCGATATTCCGTATTGGTCCACAGGCTCTTTTTCCATTTTTTTTATATACTTTTCTTTATGTGCATTCGCTGATTCTATTGAATTGATTAAATTATTAAGCAATGTTTTTTTATTTTGTTCTCGTTCTGCCTGTTCTTTTTCTGCCTGTTCTTTTTCTGCCTGTTCTTTTTCTGCCTGTTCTTTTTCTGCTTTTTCTTTTTCTGCTTTTTCTTTTTCTGCTTTTTCTTTTTCTGCTTTTTCTTTTTCTGCTTTTTCTTTTTCTGCTTTTTCTTTTTCTGCTTTTTCTTTTTCTGCTTGTTGATTGGAAGCCATTTCTGTGTTGGATTTTGAATTCTTATCATTAAATGGATTAGTTTTAAAATCTGGGGTGCAAGCATTTAAAAATAAAAAAATAAATATATTTAAAATTGTATAATACTTCACAAACATTCTCCTTAAGCATATAGCACGCTCTTTAGTATAACTTAATATTTAAATTGATTCAATATATATATAATGTTTAATTAAATTTAATATTATATATATATTTTCATTTCCACCCATGATTTCTATGAAATTTAGGTGGAGAATTATTTGTAATTTTTTGTCAAAGTCGGATAATTTTTACAATCTAGTAAACACAAAAAAAGCCCCCAACGGGCAAATCTCTTACTGCTGACTCCAGAAAGAAACTAATCTTTCAATCTAACTTAGTGAACTACTATTTCTAAATCAAGGATTATAGAAATAGTAGTTCACATCAATCCATGCGCTACAAAGAGCTAAACTATCAACTTCCTTTAGAAATATAAAAAATATTCTTAAAATAAAAATAATAGATTCTTCAAAAACGCTAGCTAAAATAGACCTAGAAATCTCTTTGCCCTTTGCTTTGAATTCTTTTTCATATATATTTTTTGCAATTCTAAATACTATGGAGTCGTCGGGCCTCTCATATAGAATATTTCTTAGGGTTTTTTGGATTTTCTCTTCTTCTTTGGCTAGAGCATCCTTTGCTAATTTTTGGGCTAATGCTGCTAAAGAATTATTTTTTACAAAATTTTTAGTTTTCATAGTAGCATTTTACATTTTTGTGTTTACCTAGTAAACTACTATTTCTAAATCTTTGACCGTAAAAATAGTAGATCACGACGGTCGGATAACAACACTTGCCCATAGTGACTTCTTTAGTAGCTACAAAATTAATCACTATGGGCAAGCTTTTTTTGCTGAAAATAAGGATGCGAAAATTATCATCCTCAATAGGAGGATAATATATTATTCAATTTTAATCAAGGGGATGGTAATTTTTATTTTTACATTTTTTGCGGTTTTCATACTCAATAATAAGATCTGACAAGATGTTTTTTTTCTCCTTAATAATTTTTTCTAAAAAAAAATTTATTCTTTTGGTATCTTTTTTACAAAAATCATAAACTTCTTTGTCTTTGATTAGGATTCTGATAGGTATATTTTGACTATTATCATCTTTTTCTATATCTTCTTTAGATGCATGAATCGGTTTGTTTTTTCGTATATCTTTATATGTAGCCTCTATGCCCATTTTTTTAACTTTTTCTATGGAAATAACCCCTTCTAATACTTTTTCGTAAATTTTCAAATATGTGTACGCTTGGCTTTTAGCAATCACATAGGATTTTAAAAATTGCTCAAAACTAGAAAAATTATCGTATTTATACAGACCTTTTTGCTTAATTTCATATAAAATTTTCATCCTTTGAATTTTATTATTAACATCAGACACTAAATTAAATTTTAACTGTTCTTTTAGTTCATTGTAATTTATTAGTTCTCTATCTTTACTATTATCTGAGCTTAATTCTTCATCTGATAGGATTTCACCTCGTTCATATAAAGTTATCTCTTTTTCTTTTTCTTTTGATTTATTTCCCATTTTTATATCCTTTTTTTATTTGTGTCAAAAACTGTCGTCCAGTCTCCGGACGATTATTTTCTAAACCCACCATATTCAAATGTTAGCTACACAGAAAAAATATTTTTCAAAGCACTTTTTGTTTCTTCATAATATGTCTCTTTTATGGCGGGCTCCTCTCGCTTGGTTATGAAAATCTTTATTCCATTTGAATAGTGAATTTTGCCTTTGACATATTCTTTATATTTTTTATGAAGCAAGCTTTCTAATTCTTTTATTATATTTCTGTTTTTTATGAATTGGTTTTCGACAATGGAAATATTGTATACTTTATTTCTGAATTTCGATATTTTATTTATTGAGTTGATTAACATAGTAAAGCTTTCTAACGACCATAATTCTATTTGAACTGGAATTACAATATAATTTGCCGCATTCAACGCATTCTTCAAAAGATACCCTGAATTAGGAGAAGTATCTATTATAATATAATCAAAATTGCACTGTTGCATATTTTCATTTAAGTAGTATTCCAAAACAATTTCCTTAAAATCTACGATTTCTGCATTGAAGTTTTCTAAAACAGGATGAGAAGGAATTATAGATATATAGTCGTTAATTTTATTAACACACTCATTAAAATTGATATTTCCTTTTAAAATGTTATAAACATTATATTTTTCAATGTTATTAACATGTCTATGAAAATAGGAGGTTAAAGAGTTTTGTGGGTCTAAGTCAATTAGTAGTACTTTTTTGCCCGATTCTTTTAGAACATGTGAGAAAAGTATAGAAAGTGTACTTTTGCCAACTCCGCCTTTAATTGATGCCATTGTTATTATAACTGGTTTTTTAATATCCATTTTTTCAAAATTCCTCCATTTGGTAATTTTTTATTGTAAAATTTATATACTTTGCTTTCCATTTTTTCTAAATGATTTAGCGTAAACTGATAGTACTCTGTGGTTTCTTTTTCTTTTTTCCTCAACAAAGTTCTTAAAGACAATATGTAAGACTTAATAGATCCTTTTTTGAATTTAAATTCTATATGATATAGTTTTTGTATCATATAACTTTTATTATCTCTTTCTTTGAGAATAAAAGGTTTTTTAAGTTTATCCCAGCCATATTTTATTCCTAAAAATTTGTCATCTTTTTTTAATGAGAAAAGATTAAGAGAATAATATTTTTTTTCATTGTCTTTTATTGATTGAAATACAATTCTTAATTTTTGTGCTTTTTTTGAAACTTTGTATCTAACTAGGTGCTTAAATATTTTTGTATAATATACTTTTTTGCTGTCTATTTCTTCTATTTTGCTAAAAGCATCTTTTTTGATTGAAATGTCGCCAATCTTTATTGAATCTTTTTTTTGTTTCAGCTTTTCAAGTAATCTACTCAAATTATAGTCCTTTTTTCAAAATGTTAGCTAAAATATTGTTGGCTATTATGCCAGCATGTCCTGAAAAACTAGTTGTTTTATTTTTTATCCATTTAGTAGTGTAATCATCTTTAAATTCTCCTGCAAGAATGTAGAAATCCGTTTTATAAGGTGCAGCTCTTCTCATAAAATGAATTTTATCTTTATAAAGATTTAGTTTCGATAGGAAAAATTCTTTAATATCTTCAACCGCATAATCATATTTTAGATAATTTTTAAAATCTTTATAGTTTAGTAAGGTGTTTTTTAGTGTTGCAATTGGATTTTTGGTACAAGAAGCTATTGATTTAATTCTTTTAAAGAAAAGGTTTTCTATAGAATTCTTATTATATATATTTATATACTCTTTATTATATACAGTGGTATTTTCAGTGATATTTTGAGATTCAAAACCTCCTTTTTCTTTCTTTAAAACATCTTTTTCTTCCTTTACTTTCTTAATTAAGTCTGCTTTAGTGTTATTAGAATATGCATTAATCAATTTATGTGCAATAGGTGACACTTTATATATGCAAAGTTTTCCTTTAAATTCTCCAAAGTTATTTGAAAATGTTAATATTCTTTTTTCTAATGCTTTTAGCTTAACTAAAAATCTTAAATCCAGTCTTAGAGTATTAATTGTGGTTTCTTTTTTATTTTCTTTGCATATATTCGAGTTTAGTACACGAAGTATATCTCCTTGATGATGAACTCGAAGTTCTTTTGCTTTTTCGGAAGTAAAGTGTTCTTTGTTAATTGGGGTATTGTATTTTTTTTCAAACTCTTTATTTAAGTAAATAATAACCGAAATTATTTTTTTCAGTCTGCAAATTTTGCTAAGTAATTTATTCTTATTAGGGTTATGTTTATGGTTGGATTTTACAATTTTCATTTTTTGATCTCCTTATTTCCAGCGTTTATTAATAATCTATTATACTCATAAAATGGAATTAATTGCAACTTACAAAGGAGTATAGTTCCAAAAATAATAGAAGAAAAAGACCATTGACTTATGCTAATAGTCTTTTTCAAGGCGTCTGAAGTTCAATAATGGAAATAGGTAAAAATAGTATTTCGATTGTATTAGTAAAGCACAAGAAAAAAGCCATTAGCAAAAGCTAACGGCCTTTTTCAAGGTGTTGAAAGCTCAGCAATAAATTGCGAACTATCAACATCAACAATTATACACTAATAATTGTAAAATACAAAGTAATTTGAAAATTTTTTTACATTTTTTCATTCTGCCATTCTGAAGCCCATCAAATGTTCTTTTGATTTTAGCATTCTAACTAGTTTCTCAGCATCAAGCACATCGCCATTGAAGTTGTAATTGAAATTTTGAACAATTGTTCTATTCTCGCTTTTTTGCAATTTGGCAATTTCTTCTGCAATGATTTTAGCTTCAAGTTTGCGTAGATTTTCATCTATTGGTGCGGGAGTGATTCTTACTAATTCGGGTTGGCCGAACTCACTAGACATTACACCTGAGTTTGGCATATATGTTGGCTTGTTTGAAACAAATCGCGCACCGCCACGAGCAAGTTTTATTTCTTCGACGGAGCCGGCTGATTTTACTGTTGCAATTCTTTTTAGTATTTCATTCTAAAATTTTCTGCGTCTTTTTCAGATCAGACTCCTGAGCCATATAGTAATCCTTAGTCTTTACCTTGTCGACTTCGGCCTGTGCTTTGATTCTTTCGGACTCTAGGTTGGAAAGTTTCTTTTTGCGCTCCAATTCTATTTTCTTACTCTCTTCAGCTTTAGTAAGTTTGGTAGTTTCTATATCTTTTTTTGTTTTGTATTCCGTTTGTACGTCGTGTAATCTTTTTTGAAATTCTTCACCAGATATTTGTCCTTTACTTTGAGCTTGTTTGAGAAATTCTATTTCTTTGGAGTATTCATCATCTAATTCACTCAATTTTTCTTTTCTCATTGCAATTTCTGCATCAAATTTCTCTTCAAGCTTATTTAGTTCAATTTCGCTTCGTTTTTCAAGTTCTTCTAAATCTTTGTCTCGTTGTTCTTCAATTTTTTTGATTCTAGCCTTTTCCGCACCCTTGAACCAGCCCCAGAGGAACTCTCCTATTTGTATGGCAATTTCTGCAAGAGCTTCACCCATGGGTCCACCAAGGGCTGCTGCACCAGCTTTCAGCGCATTTTTACCAAAATCAACTACACCTTTCATTGCGCTGTCTGCAGCATAATCAATGCCTTCAGCGCCGGCTTTTTCTCCCACTTCCTGATTCAAAATTTTGCCTGTAAATTCCGTAAATTTGTCTAGACTTTCTAACAGCTTGTCATATAAAATTTTTGCAGTATTCTTAGCTTTCTCAGCTATTTGTTTAAATGCGTTTTGGTTGGTTTCACTTAGTTTATCGAATTTGGCTTTGTGATCATCTACGAATTTCTTGCACATTGCTTGAATTTGGGACGCCATCTTTTCTTCAGCACTTTTTCTTTCTTTTGCTGGGAGTAGTATTGTTTCCCACTCTAAGGCTAGTATTTTTTTTGCAAATCTTTTTGAGCCTCGACAAAAGATCGATCCAAGGCAGCTTTTTCAAATTCGTTAACTTGCTTTTCAAGTGCGGTTACAATTTTCCTGTTAGACTCGTTTAGAGTTGTGAAACTTTTTCCATATTTTACTACGAACTCTTTGTTTTTTGCATTGATTTCATCATTCAGTTTTTGTAAATCGCTTTCTTGATCCGCATGGGGTAGTGATAGTAATATTTTTCTTTCACGACTTTCTTTTTCTTTTAGTAATTCTTGGTACTCATTCACAAAGTCATAATTGGAATTATTGAATTCGTTTACTGATTTTTCAACCCCAACTAAAATTTTCTTGTTTTCATCCGATAACTCAGTAAAATTTTTAGAGTATGTGTTTAGAAATTCTTGATTTTTTGTTTTGATTGTTTTTTTAAGATCCTTTAAGGCTTTTTCTCGCTCCACTCCAACTTTATCATAAATTTTTCTTTGGGCTACAAATATGTCGTCTTGCAATTTCTTGTAGTCTTGCTCCATCTGTTTGTTGTAATCAGTTTTTGTGTTTGGATCAACTTTTTTGTCTCTTTCGGGTTCGGGACTGGGAGTGTCTTTTCCCTTTTCAGATTTTTTCCAAAAAGTAACAAAATTTTTCAATTTTTCGTATGCTTTGCCGACCATGTCAATCAATTTTTGAAACCATTTGATGATCGGTTCGAATGCACTTTTGAAACGCTCTGGTAATACACTAGAAACATATTTTGCAAGTTCTTTTAGCTTGTTGAATACGTACTTGATTCCCTCAAACAATTTGACAAAGGGTGTGGAGATTGCCTTGAACCACATTTTTACACCTTCCAACCACTTGCCGGAAAGATATACCACAAGTTCACCCAATTTGGTGGTTAAGTATATTGTAGCTGTAGTCACTTTTGTCAAAGGAACCATGATTGCTTTGAGAAGAAACTGTTTTATTTTTTCAAAGCCAATCATTATTGGCTCTAAAGCTTTCCCAATATCTAAGAAAAGCTTTTCACTCATTTTAGCAGTTTGTTGTTGAGCTTGAGCTAAAGTTTTTGCTTCTTTAGCGGTGTTCCCGTAAAATTTGCCACCTTCACTAGTAGCTTTAGAAAGAGCCTTACTTAGAGCTTCGAATCCTATTTGTCCTTCACTCGCAGCCCTGTATAATGCCTCTCCAGCTAAACCAGCTTCTTCTGCTAAAATGTCTGTAATATCAACTCCAGCGTCACGAAGTGCATACAAATCTTCTAAATTGATTGGGGCTGAATATAGTGGGCGTTTTTTGGATATTGCTTCTTCTTTGCTTTGGAATTTGCCTTCTCTCCAAATAACTTTAGTTGAATCGTAACTACTGGAGCTACTTTTCGACATAACATAACTTTCAGCATCCACAGTACAAATTTCAATTTCTTTCGTAATAACTTCACTTTTCCAAATTGGAAGAATTTTCAGTTTGCCGATTGAAGAGAAAGTATATGCATAACCGAATTCATACAACAAGGCTTGCAAAATAGTTTCTACATCTTCTCCGCAATCAATGATCACGGCGGGGACTTTGTCAAGTATTGCTTCGCTAGCATCATCATCAATAAGGTCTTTTAGTTTAGTTTTCTCTATTATTAGATGGACAAGCGAAAGTTCTTTTGCCAAAGGATTGTATACAAAAAGCCAGTCTGGTACAAAATTGATTGGGAATTGAACTGGATTTTCGAATGCAATCTTTAGCAGGCTTGAATAATCGTTAACCGTAAACGATACACTTTTGGTGCTATTGAAGAGATCTCTGCTGAAAAATTTTTCTAAAATTCCTCTAAAAACGGGTTTACCATTATCATTTACCTTTACAAAGATGTCTTCGTTTCTAAAAAATAAGAAATTCAAAAACTCTTCTGAGAGTCCACTTACACTGAAACTGAACTTGCTTGCTGCTGTTTTCAAGCTTGGGGGTCGACTATTTTTTTTTCTAATACAATGCTTGTAGTGTCAACAAAAGGAGTAAGTTCAAAAATTTGACCCTCATCCGTGTAGAATACAATATCGAGCCCCAAAGAAGTACAATTTTCTGATGTATCGTCTTTTGGGCTTGAGATTTCTTCAATTTCATTGTTTTTTACAATTTCTAAGCTTGAATTAATAGGCTCTGAAATTGTATCATCAATTTGTTTACTTGAATTGTCTTGTTCTTGCAATTTAGTAAACCTTACCTTCTGCTGTACTTTTTGTAGCAAGCGAATACAATAGGTTCAGTTTTTTCTATGTATCGCTTATAATATGCAATTCTATTTTTTAGCATATTAGTGTCATCGGGTTCATTTTCATTTTCAACTACAGGCTCAAAATTTTCAAACACAGGAAACTTGTCATTAGGATAGTGTTTGTTTGCGTAGGCTTTTACAGTCAAAAGCCAAACATTTAGCGATGTTGCGTATCTAAAAAGTTCTGCCTCATCAAGAATTAGGTTTGAAATATCTTCGATATTTGTTAGTGCTGGTTTTTTGGGAAGCGATGGTATTGATTCACAAGAAAGTAGTAGTAAGAGTACCAAAAAAATACCTATGAAATTAATTTTTATTTTTATTTTTTCCATTGTTAATCCTCCTGTACTTGATTTTGTAAATCTTTTAGCATTTTTCTTGTAATTTCGTCTCGAAGCTTGATGAGTTTTCTGTATTCGCAAAAGCTACCTCCAGAATTTCTGTAAGCTTCACAAGCTTGTATTGAAAGTTCAATAGTGTCTTTCAGGCGTTTGTCAATTTGCTCAACAGCAGCCCTGTCTTCATTGTTTTTCTCAATTTTGTCCTTGATGAAAAGGACCAACCTCAAGAGAGAGCTTGTAAACGCCATACCTTCGTTTACAATGTCTAATTTTTCTCTACCAAAAGAGTTTTCAAGTCCCTTTAGAAGGTTATTTTTGACGTCCACTGCGTCTAGTAATTCATGTAAATTTTTGATTGCGTTCATTACGCTACCTCCAAATTATTTCTAAATTTTGCACTGTAAAATTCCAGCCTACGCTTTACGCGCTCTATAATAGCTTTGTTTTGAATTTTAAATACTCTTAAAGATTCCAGGTGTCCGTTGTGGAAACGGTTTTGGAATTACCAAGTGAGTCCCAAATTACGGTTTTCTGGTCGTTTGCTACAATTACAAAATGATACAAACTAGAGTTTGTGTCTTTGTACTTTGCGATCAAAATATCCGATTCTGATGGAACATAAGAGATCGGATAATGTTTTTCGTCAAAGTAAATATCCTCATCAATACCTAAGTTTGTAAATATTGCGTTTGGAGAATTTACAAACGCATTATCACCTCTTAGGCAGCCTTTACTTACAAGTCCCTTGAAAAGTAAATCAATCTCAAAACAATCGAAACATTTTTCGACACTGTTTTTGATTTCTTTTACGACAAACCCAATGAACAAAATGCAAAGGAAATAGCACCCAAATTTAGAGATAATTTCATTTTGTTCTTTGAATTTCATTTGCAAGGGCACTGCAATTCGGTGAATTTCAACTTCTTTTACATTTTCTTTGAAAGAATTTTTGAAACACTCGGCACTTTCGAGCAATTCTGATTTGTACTTTTTTAGAAAATAGTCTTTTAGCAGTTTGTAGAAAAAATTATAAATCCACAAAAACATTTTGTTATTCATTGAGTTTCTCCAATTTCATTTTTCTAAAATTTTTTTCTATTTCTTCTCTTAACAGTTCTTGTATTTTGATACGTTCTTTTGCAAAAATGTTTCTAACTTCTAGAACTAAATTTTCTTTGTTTACCAAGTTTACAAAATCTGTAGTTCTTTGTAAGTCTTCTTTGATTGAGTTTTTCATCTCCTCAAATTCGGCTTTTAGCCTTGCATTATAGTAATTTTCGAATTCTTCGAAAACTTCAGCCTTGACAACTTTGTAGTAATTTTCAAATTCTTTGAAAACTTCAGCCTTGACTTTAGCTGCTTGAGCTTTAATGTCTGCTAAAATCCCCTTGAAAGCATATGTACCAATTCCAGAAATAGATACTAGTAGCATTGCTATTATGCTGCCTACAATATTTACTTTTTTTTTGAACTTTACCATAAGTCCTCTTTTTTTAATTTTTTTAAAAAACAAAGCCATATTTTACTTTTTTTGAAAAAATAAAATATGGCCTAGCTAGACCGGTTTCATAACCCGTCTACCCAATATGACAAAGCATATTGGGTAATTCAAAAGTGTATAACGTTTTTGCTAAAAATCAAAAAATTTAAAAAATTTGTTGATAAAAAATATTGGTTTGTTGTATACTATTTTTCGTGGAGAGGTTTAATGCAAATTACCCTAGCCCCAAAATTTTGAATAGTAAAGGACAAAAGTAAAAGTCTAATTGCAATATGCAACTAGACTTAGCCTTTGACCACCAGCGTTTTCGCTAGTGTATAAAGGTTTATAATTTTAATATCTTATGAATATTCTAATAGAAAAAGCTAGACCGGGTAAATATATTGTTCACGATTTGCTTGTCAAATTAGTGTCATACAATGCCGTCAAGACTTGCAAAGACACTGTAAAAGTGTCTTACGTTGAGTCTTTAATCCGAAAAATGCGCTCAGGCCAATATAATAGGCTTTTGAAAGTATATTGGGCGATTAGTGCAAAAAATCAAGATTATCGCAAAACTTTTGGAGTTGCTCGTTATTCAGCGTGTGACATTTACAAAATGGTCGCGAAACTTCTTGAAAAAGATGGCAAAAGAGTTGCTAGTATTCGCACTGTACAGAGGGACTTGAAACTTCTTTAATTCGATTGGGCTGATTCAAACTAAGCTTAGAAAATTCGGAAAAGACAAAATTGGGCACGGAAGTGTTGCTCATTATATTCAAAACATGGAGCTTGCAGCTTACCATAAAGAAATAATTTGGGAACATCTAGTTGGACTACTTGAGGAAAGACTTGCCAACAAGAAAATAGTAGGTGATTTTGACGAGGACATCAAAAACGCCGTGTTTAAAACTAGAAATTCTTATAATTTTTCTAAAAATAATTTTTTACAAAAAAAATGCAGTTCATATACACCTTCTAATAATACATTTCCTAGTAAACTTTCTGACAATTCTTCAGAAAGTTTTGTTGATTCACGCGACATTGCTTCTGTAAATGTAAACACTACAAGTCGTGTCAATACAATGTCGCCTCACTCGCCGTCGCCTGTATTTAATAAAGCTAATATAAGTAATATTAAGTATAAGAATTCAAAGAATTCTAATATTAATTCAAAAATTCTAAAAAACAATAAACCTTTAGAAAAAAAAGATATTGAGGATAGGTTGAAAAAAAGTGGAATTGAAAATAATTTTCTGTATAAGATAAAGGATCTTAGCAATAATGAGTCAACTTACTTGAATGCGCTCAATAATTTGGAAACAGCTTTAGATGAGCATAAGGACAACAAATTGAAATATGTACTTGAGCACTTTTTGGAGCAGTTCTCTAATTATCGGTACAAAGTTTGGATGATGATGAAGCGTAATGATGGAGTCATTAGCGATTATGAGCTTATTTGGGGAGAAAGGTTTAGAGATTTCGTTAAGAAAAAGGTTGGACTTAGTGATTATGTGAAAAAAGTTCTTGAAATGGAAGCTAGAGAAAGAGAAAATCGTAGTAGAGAGCGGATGGAGGGGGGATTAATTGTCAAGTTCATTCGAATAAGCAAGAACCGTCAAATTGTCAATTACGAGAATCAAATAATCATGAGCAAGATAGTGTAAATATGGGCGCGCCGCCGGACAAAAGTCACTCAAGTGTGCATAGCGGTAACATTTTTGGGAAAAGTAACATTGTTGAGGACTCTTTAGGTTTCAAGTCAATCAAGGGAATTTCACTTGAGGGTCTTGGAATCAGTAAAAAAGCAATTTGAGCCAATAGGCTTTAGGAGGTAAAATGAAAATAAGAATTAAACATTTAGCAAGAAAAATGTACCTAAGACGGGACAAAATTTGGCATGTTTACAAAAGCACCGAAGTACAGAACAAAGCTAAGGACAAAAGCATTACTAATTTTCCTAATTTGAAACCAGAAGATTTAGACTATGAGTACGTGTATAAGTTCTTGGATGAGTGGATCCAGAAAAAATATAACGACAAATTGGGGTTTACCATTGAAAAGGTGGATGGCCTTGAATACATTCTAAAGGCAAAAAGATATGCTAGTCTTAAGAAAATATTAGCCAGAATTTTCAAAGACTATAAGGATCTATTCATTGGTAATTTGAAAAAGAATCCTGGTGGTGTTCCTGGTGGTACAGGTAGGGGGTGAGGGAGTGGGTAGTAAAACGCTTAGAAAGGAGTAATTTATCAAATTTAGAGTATTAAGAAGGATCGTAAAAAAAACAAACCCTAGAGAAAAGATTGATGTTCCTGATAGAAAGCAAGTAGCTTTTGAGAACCACTCTTTTTTCAAAAAGGACATTATTGGCGATAAAACCATATACCATACAAGATTGATGAATATTCTGAAAGGTTTCAAGGCTCGCAAAGATAAGCTTTCGGTATATTTCATTAATTCTTTCAATAAGGAGAAAAAGTGGATTAATTTGTTTCCAGTAAAAGATGGAGATGCATTTTTGGGAATGTTTTACGGATTCAAAAAGGTCAAATTTGATAAATTTTACAGCGATTATGTTTCTGTTTGTAAATTTTCTAAAAAAAAATTCAAAACTTTCAATAAAGCTTATTACATCGAATTTAGGTTTGCGAAGGGTAGTATATTTTTCTATATTCATACCATAGCTTATTTGGTTGGAGAGCGCGATATTAGATTTACTAGAAAATTGTATAAGCGGATACTGGATTTGGAAAAAGAAGTATTTAAGTTTTACTCTAAAGATTTGGATTCCTCGGGAATTATAACCAAGTGGATTGCTAGAATTAAGCAGAAAGAGGCGGAAAGATTAGATCAAATTGGCAATCTTATTAATCCGCCTCCTCGTCGCCGAGTCCGAAAAGAATTTAGGAGATTTTGAAAATACGATGTTATTTGGCTGTAATTTATGTTATACTGAGTAGTAGGCGAGTGATTATGGAATTAGTTTCAACAACAAATATTACTGAAGAGCAAATATACAAAGAGTTTCTTCGATTAGGCATGGAGCATTTAATAGCACAAGATTTATCGAAGAGATATTTTCACAATAACCTTACATATAGAGATTTAGAAAATTTAGAAAAGCAATTTGGTTTAAAGTTTGAAAATCTTATTACTGAGCTCTCTTTTGTAGAGAAGAATTTAGATACCAAAATAGATAATGTAGAGAAGAATTTACAAAAGGATATAGCTAATTTAGATACCAAAATAGATAGTGTAGAGAAGAATTTAGATACCAAAATAGATAATGTAGAGAAGAATTTAGATACCAAAATAGATAATGTAGAGAAGAATTTACAAAAGGATATAGCTAATTTAGATACTAAAATAGATAGTGTAGAGAAGAATTTACAAAAGGATATAGCTAATTTAGATACCAAAATAGATAATGTAGAGAAGAATTTACAAAAGGATATAGCTAGTTTGGCACAAAATCTTGATGAAAAACTAAAAATTAATAATCAATTTTTATTAGAAAAAATGGAAATTAATAATCAATTATTATCCAAAAATCTTGACTTAGGCAATAGAGTAATAACCATTGTGTCAATTATATTAGTTCCTATTGCTATAGCTATTATCGGGCCTTTCATTATTTCGATAATTGAGGGATTTTTAACAAGATAATAACAAAGAATTCTCCACCTATAATTTCTATGAAATTTGGGTGGAGATGAATTTGTTAAAAACTTTTGCTTAATAATATGTCTTCTTCTAGCTTTTTTGCTTCTACAACTTTTTCTCTCATTTGATCGTAAAATGTATCTAAATAAGATTCAAGCTTAGTAACATCTTTTTTTATAAGATTTTTATCAGCTTGATAATCTAATAAAATTTGTCTTGACGTTTCTGAGACAAATTTTATTGTAGATAATATTGTGTCAAATGATTGTTTAAGTTTCTCTAAATCTGAAATATCTAGTTTATCTAAAGCATCTTTTTTTGGGTATAAGTGATCAGTCACGTTGTCAAAAATATACCCAAGATCGCTAAAGATAGCATAATATTTCACTGACGCTTTTGATACATCTAAAATATATGCAAATTCCTTTAATTTGTCATCATCAATAAGACTTAAAAAAGTATAAATACGTCTTCTATATCTTATAGATCTCTCGGTATTACTGGCTACAGATTCACTTGATGTCCAAAGGAGGTCTTTAAAGGCCGATATTCCGTATTGGTCTGCAGGCTCTTCTTCCATTTTTTTTATATACTTTTCTTTATGTGCATTCGCTGATTCTATTGAATTGATTAAATTATTAAGCAATGTTTTTTTATTTTGTTCTCTTTCTGCTCTTTCTCTTTCTGCTCTTTCTTTTTCTGCTTGTTGATTGGAAGCCATTTCTGTGTTGGATTTTGAATTCTTATCATTAAATGGATTAGTTTTAAAATCTGGGGTGCAAGCATTTAAAAATAAAAAAATAAATATATTACAAATTGTATGATACTTCACAAACATTCTCCTTAAGCATAGTATACCCTTAGTATAGCCTAATATTTAATTAGATTCAATCTATATATAATATTTAATTAAATTAAATATTATATATAGATTTTCATTTCCACCCATGATTTCTATGAAATTTAGGTGGAGTATTCTTTGTTATTACTCGATAAATTGTTCAAAACTGGAAAAACCCATCATATTTGTAAAGCTTTTTTTGCTGAAAATAAGGATGTGAATATTATCATCCCCAACAAAATAATATATTATTATTTAATTTTTGTAAAAAAATTGCGCTAAAATTAGCTTATCAAAACATATTTATTGAGAGAGGGTTTTTGCCCTTATTCCCATTTTAAACGCTCTATTTCAAGTCCCCCGGGGGACAAATACCAAAAAAATGTTGTGAACTGCTATTTCTAAATCAAAGATTATAGAAATAGCAGTTCACTGAAAATCGGTTCTAATGATTTTGGTGTATCTTGAGCTATTTCGAATTTTTGAATTAGTTCGTTGTATCCTTTCAAAATTGTTTCTGGAGGATATTGACTAAATTGTTTGTTTGTTAGGCCTATTGTAAACGTAAGTGCTTCTAATTTGATTAATAGTTTTTGTAGTTGGCTTAGTTGACTTTCCATAATCGCACTAAAAATTTTTCACCTCAATTAATTAAGAAAAAATATTTTAGATATAATTCGTTTTTGCAATTTATTGGTATTTTTGTAGATTCCTAAATTTTTTAGGTTCGCATTAATATATCGTTTTAGAGTATGTAAATTTTTATAAGGTTCCTTTTCGGTAAAGAAATTTGAAATCAAATTTATAATAGTAAGTTTAATTCCGGTAGCGCTGTTTAGGTAATGATTTAGATTGCTCCGGTTCAGCTTTAAAGATGAGTATGATTTAATGTACTTAAGTTTTTGATACAGATTTAATATACAAGGTGTTTTAACTAAGAAAAAGTTTTGTGAATTAGAGTTGTATTTGATTTCATTTAGTGTTGCTTTTGACTTTGCAATCAAAGAGTAAACAATTTTTAATTGTTTAGTGGTAATTCCAAAACCAAATATATTGTTTGCCACATAATTAATTCTACGTGCATCAATAGATGGTAGTCTATCTTTGTCTAGATTTTCAATACATCTGGAAATTGTATTAGAGCAAATTAGAGGATATGTTTGAATTTGTAAACCGTTGTCCAATGTATAAGAAAGTATATCAGATTTGAAATTATAAGGAGTTTTGATATTTTGATTTTTTAGATGAGTTAATGAAATTCCAGAAGCCATAATAATTCCAAGTAATTGGTGAGTAGTGCTAGTAGAATTGATAAGATGTTCACTAATCATAATGAATTCATCCGGATTTATTTTGTAAAAACTTTTCTGTTTATCAGATTTGCCTTTAAAAAATAAGTTGAATAAAAACATATAAACATTATATACTTTTATGTGAAAAAAACAAAAAGTTAAAGTTTTATTTTAATGGTTTAAAGTTTTATTCTTTTGAGAAATTGGATTTATAGTTTTATTTTTTATAGTTAAAGTTTTGTTGCTTGGGGGGTAAGGTCTTACCTTTTTAGGTTAATCTTTGGAGTTAGAATATCTATACTAATTAAAAATTATAT
>NZ_CP179550.1:0-15978 GCF_033969665.2 Borreliella sinica
TATAAAGATAGCATTGTTCATTTTGGCAATCAAAAATTTTTGTAAATTTTTTTGACAAAAATATTGGTTTTTGCTATTATATATGTAATTAAATAAGAATAAATAAAAAGTTATTTAATAAGAAGTAATAAAAAGCTAGCCCCAATAAATGAGAAAATCAATACACTTGTTGATTTAATTAATTCTGATGAAAAAAATCTAAAAGTATCCAATAATCTAAAATTCAATCGGGATGGAAAACCTATCTACCGAGAGGAAACAAATAATGCAAAATAATACTCTTGAATTGGGGCTTAATTTATTATCTAGCTTAGCCAACATAGCTAAAACCGATACAAACATTGATCATAACTATATTAATACTTTTAGCAGTATAGTAAATTTTTTCTACAAGACATATATTGGGACACTAAAATCTATGGAAAAAGCCGAGTCAATGAAAATATTTGAAGAAATACAAGAGATATTAAAATACAATATTGAGATAATAGAGGCTATTTCTAGCAGTAAAAGCAATAGAATTATCTCCTCATTAAAAGCAAAACGAAATAAAATCATGAAAGAATACGTAGATATGCTTAAAAGGGGCGAAAATGCGTAAACTAGTAAACTTTTTATTACTTACTTTACTGCTATGTTGTACTACTATTGCGGGGCTACCAGAAGAACCAAAACCGCCAATTATTAAAACACTAGGGGCTTTAGCCAAATATGAGACTCAACTATCAGAATATGTTATGTACCTTATAACATTTTTGGCTAAAACAAAAGTGAAAGTTAATGACCCAAATTATCCAGAATTCACTTACCCGGACTTATCAACACTAAAAGAAGAACACTCAATGACTTCAGTAAAACATAATATCAAACTACTTTTAGAGTATATCCAAAAAACAAAACCAATAGCAAAAAAAGTTTATAATCAATATTCAAGATTAAAAATGTGAATTACAAAAAGTTTTTTCTTGCGAGAAATTATACTTTATATTGTAAATATAAATCCCTATTGACCCAAAATAGTGTATAATGACTATAAAGGAGAAATTTTATGAAAACCGTGCTAACAAATACTGTAAGTGAAGAACAAATATATAACGAATTTATAAGATTGGGTATGAAACAACTAATAGCACAAGATTTATCCAAAAGATATTTTCATAATGAGCTTACATATAGAGATTTAGAAAATTTAGAAAAACAGTTTGGCTTAAAGTTTGATAATCTTGTTTCTGAAATTTCTTCTGCTAAAAGCAAACTTAATACTAAAATAGAATTCATAGAAAAAAATTTAGAGACCAAAATCGATGGTGTAAAAACCGAACTTAATATCAAGATAGATAATTTAGACGCCAAGATTGACACTGTAGAGAAAAATCTTAAAAAAGATATGTCTAATTTGGCACAAGATCTTAAAAAAGATATGTCTAATTTGGCACAAGATCTTAAAAAAGATATGTCTAATTTGGCACAAGATCTTAAAAAAGATATGCAAATTAATAATCAATTATTATTAGAAAAAATGGAAACTAACAATCAATTATTATCGGAAAAACTTAAGGTGAGCAACAGAATAATAACTATTGCGGCAATAGTAGTGGTCCCTATTGCTATATCTATAATAACAACTGTTGTTATCTCGCTAATTACTAGATTTTTTAAATAAACTGCTATTGCTAAATCAAAGATTATAAAAATAGCAGTTTATTATCTAGATTTTCTTCTATTACAAAAATCAATTTGATTATTCTAATTATTAGCTAATTAATTAGTCCCTTCTTCTAAGAACTTTATTATTTTATCTATCTGTTCTACAGCGTCTTTAGACATTTCTTGTCCTTTACCAGTAGCGTGGCTTCCACTGAACTTTATAGTTACTCCAACTAATTTTGATTCAGACCATATCTTGGTTTTTGCAGTACTATTATCGGTATCGGTAATATCTTGAATTTTTTGTTTAGCTTCTCTTAAAGCTGCTAGTTTAGCTGCTAATTTATCTTGAAATGCCCCCTGCAACTTTGATATTTTTTCTTTAAGCTCTGCATTATCTACATCTTTAAATTTTTCTTTCAATTCATTTAACTTACCTTTATAATTTCCAAATTTTTCAATATCGGTCTTGTTATTAAGAGTTAAAATCTCTGAAAGAATTGAATCTATTTCTTTTTTTTCTTCTACATATAAGTTACAAGCCATTACAAATAATATTGATATAAAAAATAATTTAACTAAATTTTTATTTTTCATTAGTTACTCCTTGATTTAAAATAATTAAATAAAGCTAGCGCAACATTGCAAAATATAAATTTCTTTCTCAAACAAAAATTTATAAAAATAGGGTCTATAATTACAAGAATATTTTTTACTTAATGTATTGTACTGAAGATAAAAAGGAGATAAAAATGAAAATTATAAATATATTGTTTTGTTTATTTTTACTTGTTCTAAATGGCTGTAATTCTGGTGATAATGACACTTTAAAAAACAATGCCAAACAATCACAAAATAGAAAAAAGTGCGATTTAAGCCAAGAAAAAGTACAACAAGAAAAACCAAAATCCAAAGAAGAACTTCTTAGAGAAAAGCTAACTGATGGTCAAAAAACACAGCTTGACTGGTTAAAAACCGCTTTAACTGGTGATGGAGAATTTGATAAATTCTTGGAATATGATGAAAGTAAAATAAAAACAGCACTTGATCATATAAAAAGTGAACTTGATAAATGTACTGGGGATAATGCTGATCAGCAGAAAGGCACTTTTAAACAAATTGTTCAAGGTGCGCTGGGCGGTGGTATAGATAAATTTACAGATCAAACAAATAGTAACTGTAATGGAAATTAGCTAATAAGGAAAAGAAATAAGAATGAAAACTATCAATATATTATTTTACTTGTTTTTACTTGTTCTGAACAGTTGTAATTCTAACGATAACGACACTTTAAATAAAAATAATACACAACAAGAAAAAGGTAGAAAAAAACGTGATTTAGATACACGAGAGCCTCAAGAAGAAAAAGAAAAAATCACTCTAACTTCTGAAGAAGAAAAAAAGTTTAATTCATTAACAAATGCTTTTAAATATACAATTAAAAAATTAACCGATCAAATACAAGGGTGCACTAATGGAAACAAAAGTAAATGTACCGATTTCTTTGATTGGCTTTCTAAAGATATACAAAAACAAAAAGAATTAGCCAATGCTTTTACTAAAGTTTATGACTTTTTAGAAACCAAAAGACAATCAAAAGCAAATAATGAAGATTTTGATACTTATATTAAAGGGGCAATTGACTGCAAAGTTAATAATAATGGCAACTGTGGTGATAATAAACATGGAAATAATAAAAACGAAATAGAACAATATTTTAGAGGCGTAGCTGGAAGTATATTTGAGAATAAAAATAATAATGAAGAGATTTATCAGTGCCTTAAAAGTGAACTTTTAAACGAAGACAACCATTACAGTGGTCTTACAACCAATTGGAATAATTAAAATAGTACTTAAGCATAAACACCTACAATATCCTTTCATAGCAAGCCCCCCTATATTGGGGGGCTTGCTATGGGTATAATTTAGGTGTGTCGCTATGATGCGAATATATAATTAAATGTTTCTTCTTCTTTTAAAATAAGAAAGAATTTTAATATGCTTTTTCCATAAATGAGCTGCTTAAAATCCACAAAATTATTAAGCTTATCTATATCACTCAGTTTATTGTTTTTCTCTAGATAGTCTTTTATAATTTCCGCCCAAAACTTTGGTCTCTTAAGCTCGGCATTTTTATTAATAAATTTTGTCAAATCGTCTGAAATTTTTTTGCAATCATCAATATTGTTGGGGTCTATTTTTTCCATAAAGTCTATTTTTTGAATAATTATATTTAATTTGTCTTTTATTGTAGGGTCATTTACAGAATTTTTTATGTTAGACGATGCTTCTCTAAAAATTGCGTAACTGCGAAAATTAGCTTTTCTCTGTTCTAGATTAATATCTCTTTTCTGGACTTGAATAGTGTTGTTTTTTTGTTCTGAATTATTGCTTTTCTGATTATAATATCTCTCTTTTTTCTGATATTGATTAACAACAGTTTGTTCTTGCTTTCGATTAACACTAGCTTGCTTGTTAAGCATATAATTATTGTAATTAGGGTCTGCATCGGTATCCATTTCACCTTCTATCACGAGAAATGAAGCTAACGCGTGCCTTTTGGTATAAGTAATAGCTGAGCCAAATCGATGATACACTGTATTTGTAACTTTAGTGCTATTTTCATCATCATTATCATTGAATTGTAAATTTTCTGTAAACATTGGTGTATCAAAAGAAAATTCATATCTAGTGCTTTTGCTGAAAAATGTAGTTCTAATAACGTGTTCCTTTTCACCATTTTCAAATTTAGAAGTTGGATATTGCCATAAACAAAGATCTAAATTATGATTTTTAATAACGTTTTTAATTTCTTTAGCTATTTCGTTATAATTCTGATACTTATAACCATATCCCTGAAGATTTTTATCAATCCCTGATAAATTTATAATTAGGGTATGCATATCTTTTTTGAAGTCTATTTCCGCTTGAATATTATTTTGCATATTTTCTTGAATATTAAAATTATTATTTTTTGATATTTCTTGCATTTTAAGTTTCCTCCTTTTATGATTTATAAAAAATTATATAGCAAAAACTTTTTGTAAAAATTTTTTTACAAAAATTGTTACAAAAAGAAGTGGGACTTAACCAAACTCTCTTTATTAAGAATCTCGTTAAGTTCCCACCGTATTCTTATTCTTTGGAAATTATCATAAAAGGTAGGCAACTTGTAAAAAAGTTTCCCTACGTTATTTGTAGTATAGACTAACTTATCATTAAAATCAAATTATTTTCTTTAAATTACAAAAAGTGCATTTAATTAACAAAATTAATAATTAAATTTAATATTTTTTAGAAAAGTCTTTACTTTTAAATCAAAATTTTGCATTATATGATTAATAATTAGTATTAATCATAAAAGGAGGAAACTGTGTTAGAAGTTTCAACCAATAAAAAAAGTCCAAATTGCCACAACAAACACCAATACAAATTAATTGTTCTTATTTCAACACTAGCCTACATAAACAAAAAATATAAGAAATATACACAAAAAACCATACTCTATCACTTTAATGAAAATCTAAAAAGAAATGGTCAAGATACTACTACATTAAGAACATTGCAAAAATATCTTTACAAATTAGAAAAAGAATTTAACGTCACAACTAACTACTATAAACACATGGGGGTAAATTGTGGCACTGAAATTTACTATCACCTTAATTATGAAAAAAGTGAGTGCCACTTTAAAATCAACCAATACTTTCAAGAAAAAAAACACTCTCGATTTAAATCGAGAGTTAATAACTATCTTAAAGATAAATCTCAAAAAAAGGGTAATGTAAATTTGGGGGAGTGTTTAAGTAATAAAAATAATAATAAAAAAGAAGAAAGAAATAAGCGGATAGAAAATTTTCAAGTAATAAGCTATTACAATAAATGTAACTTTAAAAATAAAGACTTTCTTCTAATTTTATTAAATTTAGATATTAGTAAAGATAAAAAAATTGAAATAATAAAAGCTTTAAAAAGATTTGAAATTAAAACAATAAAAAGTAAAAATATACATTTTAACAAAATTTCTTTCAAAGAAAAGCAAAACAAATTGAAAGAAATTTTAAACAATACTCAAAGAAAATTGGAAAAAAATGGATATAATCCTGAACAACTGGAAACAAATTTCCAAAAAATATATGAAAATTATAAATTTAAACCCCATTTTATAATTGAAAATCAAAAATATAATGATTTAAGCAAAATAACGCTCAAATTAGAAAAATCAATTGAATTGGAAAAGGAAAATTCACAAAAAGATTATGAGAATTTAAAAATAAACACTTTCAATATACTCGTTGAGCAACTAGAAAATACGGCAAATATTGAAGTTCTAAAGCCAATTATAAAAGATTATTTAAATAGCAAAAAGAAATTAGAATACAATAAAGTATTTAGCACGTATTATAATGAATTATTAGAGATAATAAAAAATTCTTTAACGACAGAAGAATTTAGCAAAAAGGTTATATAAGGATTAAATATGGAAACTACACCTGGGCCAATAAAAAAGGGTAAATGTAAAGTTGAATGCAAAAATAAAGATAGATTTATTTTAATTGAGAAAGAAAATGGTAAAGCAATGTACCATACATCAATAATGATGGATTTATACAAATTTGGAGTTTATGAGAATAAAAAAAAGAGTAAAAAGAAAAGAATGGAATTTAGAGTATCATTAAGAGCACTATTTAATGGGGAAAGAATTGTTCAAGAGACTCACCTATACCCCGAAAAAGAAGGGGACAAATTTTTGGGAATTTATTACGGCTTTAGAAAACCAATAAAAAAAGCTTTTGTAAAGTATGAAGTAAATGGGAATAGAAAATCTTATGGTTTTGCAAGGGCATATTACATGGAAGTTAGATTTAAAGCAGGTAGCGTTTTTTTCTACTTTAAAGGATTATATCGCTTATTATATAGAGAGAGAATGAATAATCACTACAATAAAATATTATTTAGTATGTTTACAGATTTAGAAAAACAAGTATATGAATTTTATGGGAAAAAATACCCGGAACAAGGACCACTAACAAAATGGATAATAAAAAATCTAAAATAATAACAATTGCGTCAATCAAGGGCGGTGTTGGTAAAAGCACAAGTGCAATAATATTTGCTACGCTTTTAGCCCAAAATCATAAAGTACTTTTAATTGATATGGATACTCAAGCTTCAGTTACTAGCTTTTTTTATAAAAAAATAACAGAAAATGAATTTGACTTACTTGAAAAAAATATATACGAAGTTTTAAAGGGAAATCAATTAATAAACGATGCGATTATTAACGTCAACGATAATTTTGATTTATTGCCAAGCTACATAAGTTTGCATTCTTTTAGTGAAGAACCTTTGCCTTATAAGGAACATAGGTTGAAAGATAGTTTTAAGTATTTAAAATTTAAATATGATTTTATTATACTTGATACTAATCCCCATTTAGATTCAACGTTGTCCAATGCTTTAGTTGTTAGTAAACATGTTATAGTTCCAATGGCCGCAGAAAAATGGGCTATTGAAAGTTTGCAACTACTGGAGTTTTTTACAGACAAATTAAAATTAAAACCGAAAATATTTTTATTTGTAACAAAATTTAAAAAAAATAAAACACATAAAGATTTATTAGAAATATTACAAAAAAAAGAAAGATTTTTAGGCATAATATCAGAACGCGAAGATTTAAATAGAAGAATAGCAAAAAACGATATTTTTGATCTAGATAAAGATTATATAAAGGAGTACGTAAGCATTTTAAATAATTTTAGTGCAAAAATATGAAATTTGTCCGATTATTGGACTGGCGTTTTAAACAAAAATAGAGGAGTTTAATTATGGATATAGGAATAAAACTAAATGATAGAGTAATATCAAAAAATGAAATTAAAAAGGAATTAAGTAATAAAGATGAAATATTAAAACATTATAATTTATTAAAAGAACGACTAAAATCCAATTTCCAAAAGGAAATTTATAATAAAATAGAGAGTATGAAAATTCTAAAAGAAATAAAGGATAATGAATATTATAAACTTGATGGTTATAAAACTTTTGATGCTTTTATAAAAAATTATAAGTTAGCCAAAAGTCAAACTTATGAATATCTAAAGATAGCATCAGCTATAGAAAATGGTGTTATAGAAGAACTTTTTTTATTGGAAAATGGAATTAAAGAAACAATTCTCTTTTTAAGAAATAGCAATTCAGATAAAGTTAAAAAGTCAAAACAAAATCCAATTAAACCATTAAGATTTCAGCTCAAAAGTAAAGAAAGTTACGATTTTTACAAAAGTAATGCCAAATTTACGGGGTTTTTATTAGACGAACTTTTTGAAAGTCAAAGAGATTTAGTTAATAAACTTTTAAAAAGGTATAAACAATTAAAAGGATAGTAAGAGGATTTTATGAACAATTTAGCATACAGAACATATAACATAGAAAGTATAAAAAATGAATTTTTAAACATCGGGTTTAGTGAGGAGGCAATAGATTTTGTTTTTCTTCATAATGATAATTATAATTTTGAATATTTAAAGGAAAAAATAATTGATGTAGAGAAAAATTTAAATACTAAAATAGATAATGTAGAGAAAAATTTACGAAAGGATATATCTAATTTAGACGTTAAAATAGATAATGTAGAAAAAAATTTAAATACTAAAATAGATAGTGTAAACAATAAGATTGACAATATAGAGAAGAGCTTACAAAAAGATATATCTAGATTAGATAGTAAAATAGATAGTGTAAAAAACGAACTTAATGCGAAAATAGATAGTGTAAAAAACGAACTTAATGCAAGAATAGATAGTGTAA
Source organism: Borreliella sinica (assembly GCF_033969665.2). GTDB lineage: Bacteria > Spirochaetota > Spirochaetia > Borreliales > Borreliaceae > Borreliella > Borreliella sinica. The sequence continues at coordinate 8,458 of NZ_CP179550.1, forward strand.
ATACTAAGATAGATAGTGTGGAAAAGACTTTACAAAAGGATATATCTAGTGTAAAAAACGAACTTAATGCAAGTAATAGAACAATACAAGTAATGTTGATAGCAGGAATAACGCTTGCCCCAATTATTTACTCTATATTCAATAGGTATTTCTTCAATTGAAATTATTAAAATTTTTTGAAATATTAAGGTATTATACAGCTTCTTTTTTAAACGGCATTATAATACCATTTAATATTACTAAAAAGGAATATTATATTTTTGATCTTTTATAAATTAAAACTTGTTTAAACTTTTTAACAATAGAATTTAAATTAGTTTTTATTTGGTAAAAAGACAAATTGATTTCAATTCTAAATTGAATTATGATTAATTAGTAGAATTATTTTTATAATAAATTCTGCTAAACCCTTGACTTTATTAAAGTCTTTTAACAAGAGACTTTAATAAAGTACCCACTGTTTTTTACAAAAATTTTTACAAATAAATTGACAGCAGCTATTTTTGTTATATATTGTCAAATAACGTTGATTGCATAAACATCAACGAAGGTTATTTATTTAGAATTTTCCAAAAAATCAGTAGTGGGAATTTATGGAATTTATTTCGTAATAGATTTTCTATAAGTTCTCCATATTATTCTTTACAAAAAATTTTTTATAAAAAACTTGACAAAAATAGTTTTTGTTATATAATCTGTAAACAGATTATATTTTATGTGTATTTTTCCGAATGTCTGTTGATTTTAGGTTTAGACATAAAATTAATTTTTTAATTTTTAGGTATTGACATTTTAGTGGGACTTAACCGATTTTCTAATAAGAGAACTTGGTTAAGTCCCACCGGTTTTAAGAAAAATTTGACAAAAACTAATTTTGTTATATAATATATATAGCTAAAAATAATGTTGTAAAAATCAAAATTAATCTGATTGGGTTGGGACTTAACAGATTTTCTAATAAAAGAATTTCGTTAAGTCCCACTTCTTTTTTTACAAAAATTTTTGTAAAAAAATTGTCAAAAATAGTTTTTGCTATATAATTTTTTATAAATCATAAAAGGAGGAAACTTAAAATGACAGAAGTTTCAAAAAATAATAATTTTAATATCGAAGAAAATATTTATGGAGTATCTAAAATGAGGAATTTTGAGCAACAAAGTTTTATTGGCTGTGAAGTGTTTGAAGAAACCCCAAATATTGTTGTGAAAGAAAAAGGTAAATTGAGCAAGACAGGTAAAAAATTGCCCGGAATAAGCAGTCAAGAGTGTTTTAAATTTAATCGTAGTATTGATTTTAGCGAGCAAAGAAACAAGCTCAGTAGATACGGCGCTAGTGAAGCGGGAACTATTCTAATTGGCGGAGCTAGTCTTAAAGACTTAATGATAAACCGTGTGCTTAAAGATTTTGGTATGAGTATACCTTTTGAAGAGAATTTATACATGCTCAAGGGTAAAGAGTTAGAAAATTTATGATTTAGAGAGTTTGTTAAAGCGCATGGCGATAATATTGATATATTGTACAAAAATAAATATGCCAACGGTGTTGATAAATATAATTATTTTAAAAAAATAGATGATTTAAAAAATTTAGTAGGGGCAACAATTGATGGATGGTTTATAAATAAGGAAGGGAATATAGAACTTTTAGAGATTAAGAGTAGTGACTCTAATTATATGAGTAGCGCTATAGCGGAGTACCATAAAAATGGTAATTTTTTAAGTAGTAAGTATTTTTTCAAATATTATGTGCAAGCACAAATGCAGCTAGCATGTACCGGACTTGAGTATTGTAATATATTCTTTTTGATAGATGCTGCACCAGTTAACTGTAGGATAAGAAGAAATGACGCTTTAATATCAAAAGTTTTTAAATTTATTAATAAATGTAATCTTGAAATTTTTGCTTTAACTGTTGCAGTGCATAACAAAAATGGTAAAGATTTAATAACCGAAAATGACCCCGAAAATAGCGCTTTTAAAAATTTTGTTGAAGATTTAGTAGTAAAAAGTGATTTTTATTGATCGGGGGTTGAGTTTGACTGGGTAAATGAATTTGTAGAGTATGTTGAGTGTATAGACCTCGAGATTAAGACTGATCAGTCAGCTTTAAATCTTGAGAATGGCCTTATTGAGATTGAAAATTTAAAATCAGAATTAAATAAAATTCAAAATGAAAACAAAAAAAGAGAAAAGCCTATAAAGGATTTACTCAAGATTAAAATTGACAAGATTTTGGAGGAATATCCACTGATTAATAGCAGCGTAAATTATAGATTTAAGGAATTTATATTCAATTATGACGCTAAGAAAAGGGCAATAGTAGATAGATTTACTGAACTTTCTTCAATAGGCCGTAAAGCCTTTTTCCCAAGCAGTATAAGTAATATGTCGTATGTGAATAGTGTCCCCTTTTGAGTGGGGGCACTAAAATAAAAGAATTAAAAAAATAAATTAAAATCGGAGGTTTAATTAATGAATATTGGTAAAATAAAGCAAAGTAATAAGGGCTTAATAATAGAAATACAAAAATGGGGCTGCTATTTCTTGTGCCTACATTACTATACAAGTGTATTTAAGAAGATAGAATTTGACGTTTTTGATATAAATGCAGCGTATTACAGATTTTTAGGGCTTGATTATATTAGAAGCAATTGTTTTATTAAAAATCCATGTATGGTACTTAATTACTATGGAATTAGAAGCAGCGTGAGATATGAGGCTTTTAATTATTTTGGGACTGCTAATGAGTTTGAAATTAGTGAGGTTAAAATTAAGGGAGTTGCTGGATTTCACTTTATTGCTACAGAAAGACAAGAGATATTATACGATTTGCTTAATTCAAAACCCCGCGGAAAAGAATTTAAAGTAACTTCAAAACGTATATTTAGGCTAAAATAGTTGCGCTATAGCTTTAAGCTATTTTTGGCTAATTTATAGGCTTGAATTTTGTTAGCAGAAGAGAGTCCATAGATATTATCAATTTCAGATGTTGAATAATATTTCATAAGTTCTTTAATTTGGAAAGAATTATAGCCATTGGATTTTAAATTTGAAATAAACAAATTTCTACATAAATGAAGTGATTTATTCGCCTTAAAGCCCGACTTTTTAAGAAGATTTTTGAATTTTTTAGAAATATGTATAATGTCGATTTGATTATCTTTAAATTTATGTTTGGTTTTTTGGAAAAGATAAGTTCTTCTAGTATCAAGATTTTTATCTTCGAAATGATTTTTATGTGCCGTTTCAATAGCGTTGAATTCTTTAGAATTAATAACAATTTCTCTAATACAAGTGACCTGTCTTTTTTTTGCCACATTTACTTTTATATTGTAAAAAGTTTCCCCCGTTTTGCTTGTTAACTGGGTAATATCTTGCATTTTTACTTTTTGAATTTCAGTGCCCCTGCAGCCACTTATTAAAAGCAGATATACAAACCAGCCAGATATTGGATCGGTTTGTTTTAGTTGTTTAATGCATTTTATGATTATTTTGCTGGTTTTTGGAGTTAAGTAGAATTTGGGGGTTGGTTTTGGATTTTCTTTTTTATTTTTAGTTGAATTTTTTAGAGTATTTTTAAGAATTTTGTTTTCATCTACTACTTTTTGATAATCTTTTATGAGTTTCAAGATTAAATCTGTAGAGTCTTTATTTAAATTAAGATAATTATTAAAGTCCATAAAGTCCCCTCCTTACAAGTGTTACTTTTAAATTAAGTAAAAGTAATAAAAATATCTAAAAATTACAATTTACATTTTATCAAAAACTAAAAATTTTAGTCAAATTTTGCTACCTCTCATTGCAAGCAAAATTTGAGCTATAGAATAGCTGTAGTAAACAGAAGTGGCGATTTCTAAGGGGGGCACACAAGAAAGACATTATACTTTGTGTGATATATAGCAAAGACTCTGAAATTTAATTTGTATGCTTTTTGCAATCTTTTGTAGTGAGTCAGGCATTTGCAATGGAGAGATTTTCAAGAGTTGATTAAAATTACATTTTCATTTTGTTAATATGTAACACAAAATGTAACAAAATTAATTAATTAAATCTTTAAAAAATTGTAATCATTAGGCATTGCATTAAGCTTATCTTCGTAGGAGTAACTTATGATGAAAAAAATGTTGATTATTTGTTATGTTTTTGTATTGATAATTTCTTGCAAGAATTATGCAAGTGGTGAAGATTTAAAAGAACAAGCCAAGGAAATTAAACAAGGTGTAGAACAAAAAGTTAGGGGATTTTTGGAGGCAAAAAAAGAAGAGTTGACCGAAGGGCTTAAAAGCCTAGGATCAGAAGCTTCTTCAAAAGTTAAAGAAGAATTGATGCAAGCTGATGGACCGCAAGGGCAACTACAAGAGCAGGTAGCTCAAGGTGTTGATGAAGATTTAAAATTAAAAGAAGAAATTGAAGGCAAAATAAAAGGATTTAGGAAAAAGATAGATAAATCGGATGATAAAACTACTCTTGGAACATATTATGAGTATGAAGAAGAGATAAAAAAATTAAAAAAAGAATTAGAAGAAAAATTAAAAGAGAAAAAAGAAGATAAAGAAAAACTTGAAAAGGAATTAAATGATCTTGATAAAACTTTAAAGGAAAAAATAGAAAAAAGAAAAAAAGCTTTAGAAGAGGCTAAAAGTAAATTTGAAAAATATAAAGAACAAGTCGAATCTGCTAACGGAGTAACCGATGGTGCAAGAGTTAAAGAACAAGGCAAAATTGGACAAGAAGCTTGGCGGTGTGCTCAAAAATTAGGTGTAAATGGGGGTTATTCTATTAATGATGGTACTGATACTGATAAATTTGCAAAGAAAGTTATAGATGGTGCACTTAAAAAAATTGAAGAAGAACTTAAAGATACTGAAGAGAAAAAAGAAGAAAGGAAAAAGTAATAAAAAATGATTTTATAAGTATAAAATATGAGAAACAAGACTAATAAAAAGTCTTGTTTTCTTTTTTAGAGAATTTTTAACTAAAAATAACAAAATTATTATTCAAAATATTATGTTTTTGATCTATTATTATGGATAATATGTATGTTAATAAAGTTTCAGATTTTTATGATATTTTAGATCAAGAGGCAAAAAAGGAAATATACATCGCTTATGAAATAATAGATAACCCTTTGGGCCCCATCACAAAAGAATTTATTAAAGGGATTTTAAAAGATAGATATCTAATAGGAAAATATATAAGTTTCAGAAATGTTGAGATTAATTATAGCTACAAGGAAGGAATGCTAGAAAAATGTTTGGAAAAATTAGGAGAAGATAGATCCATTTCTTTTTTGTTTTTTATTGGTGATATTTTTTATCAGATAATACGAAAAGTATCAAAACGAAACCAACCACATGTGATTGAAAAATTTAAAGATATGTTATTTATGAGCATGCACTACTATGACAAAGGAATTTTCACAAGTAATGATTTTATGAAGGAAATGAAATATTTTTACAAACTTACAAAGTCAAGGAATAACAAAGTGCAATAAATTAGCAAACTACTGTTCCTAAATCAATAAAAGCCAATAAATATTAAATACTCCCCAATAGATATCAAGAAATTATCAGTTTATGTTAACAATTCATCAAATTGCTTTACTATTTAGAGTAACAATTTGTTAATTTTGTTACTCTAGGAAACTATTTTTGAAAAAAGTTAAACGGTCTTTTGATGATTATGTTGTCTATTTTAGAGGGGGATTATTAGATGATGGAGAAATAGCGGCGAAATTGGGGATTTCTAGAGTAAATGTATGGAGAATGAGACAAAAATGGGAAAGTGGGGAAACTTTTGTTGGCGAGAATTCTAGAATAACGATTAGTGAAGATACTTTTGAACACTTTATGACACAAACTTTTAAATCTGAGGCTAAAGCTATAGAAATTAAGGGCGAATTAGATTTAGAGCGCTCTAATTTAGAATTGGGATTTATACGAGCATTTAAACAATATTCTAGCATTGAACTTGCTAGTATGCATTCAAAAATAAAAGATTTACAATCCGAAATTGCCTTTTTAAGCAAAAAATGTAATAAGAAAAATGAAAAAGATTTTAATGAAAAAATTAATTCTCTAAAAAATGAGCTTAATAATTTTATAAAGGAATGTGCAATTAGAGAAATGGGGCTTTACTATGAGTGTATGAAAAAGCTAACTTCTGCTCATGAAGTTGAGAGTAAAAATAACTACAAAAGTAGTAAAGGGTACAAGTGAATATATACGAAACAGAATTTTTTAAAACACTGCAAAAGAAATACAAAAGAAAGTTTGGATTTGATATATCTAAATTTATAAAGTCAACACCCCCTTTGGCTAATTTTGATAAATTTGAAGAGAAATATTTAACCTTAAAGCAAAAGAGTGTGATAAAAAGTATCCAAAAGAACAACGAAAAGAAAATTATACTCAGTGGTGGAATAGCTAGTGGCAAAACGTATCTTGCATGTTATTTATTTCTCAAGAGTTTACTTGTAAATAAAAAGTTATACTCTAGTGATACCAATAATTTCATCATAGGGAATTCTCAACGCTCAGTTGAAGTTAATATTTTGGGGCAATTTGAAAAGCTATGCAAACTTTTAAATATTTCTTATATTCCCAGACATAGGAACAATTCATATATATTGATTGATTCACTGAGGATTAATTTATACGGTGGGGATAAGGCAAGTGATTTTGAAAGGTTTAGGGGTAGTAATTCAGCACTTATTTTTGTAAATGAGGCCACTACTTTACACAAGCAAACTTTAAAAGAAGTGCTGAAAAGACTTAGATGTGGGCAAGAAACTATTATTTTTGATACCAATCCGGATCATCCAGAACATTATTTTAAAACCGATTATATTGATAATGTAGCAACTTTTAAGACATATAATTTTACAACTTACGATAATGTTCTACTAAGTAAAGAATTTATCAAAACGCAAGAGAAACTCTATAAAGATATACCCGCATACAAGGCAAGAGTTTTGCTAGGAGAGTGGATAGCAAGCACTGACTAAATTTTCACAGAAATTAATATTATGCAAGACTATGTGTTTATTAACCCGATAGCATATTTAGACTCAGCGTTTAGTATTGGAGGTGATAATACCGCTTTATGTGTTATGGAGAGAGTTGATGATAAGTATTATGCTTTTGTATTTCAAGATAAACGACCGGCCATTGACCCTTATGTTATGAATATGGTCAAGACCGTATTACAGAATTTCAATGTACACACGCTTTACTTAGAAGATAGGGATAATACTAAAGGTTCTGGAGGATTGACATGTGAATATATGACTCTTAGAAAGAATATGAGTCGATATTTCAGAATTGCTTCAGTTAAGCCAAAGTCTAATAAGTTTAGTAGAATAGCGTTGTTAATTACACCTTTTACCTATAAAAAACTTTATATTGCAAAGTATAGTAGTTCTACTGTATTTAGCGATATTTACGCTTATAAAGGGGATAATAAAACCCCTGATGATGCGCTTGATGCAATATCCGCTGCATATTTGATGCTATCTTTAGGA
>NZ_CP179554.1:0-52399 GCF_033969665.2 Borreliella sinica
ATTTTTTTGACAAAAATATTGGTTTTTGCTATCATATATGTAATTAAATAAGAATAAATAAAAAGTTATTTAATAAGAAGTAATAAAATGTGTAATTTAAGAAAAGCAAAATTAGTAGATAAAATAAATCCATTAGAATTATATAGATACTCAATATTTTTTAGAAATTACATAGAAAATGTAGCGGAAGATTGCCTCAAGAACGGAATTATTCTTGAGAGTACTGTTAAAAATATTAGTGAAGCAGAACTTGCTAGATTAAAGGTGCAGCTTAAAAATGCTTTACTCAATTGTATTATAAGCTACCGTTTTCATGGAATTGGATATATTTTAGTAAAAACCAAAGATTTAATATTAGACCTTGAAAATCCTGTTAATATAGAGCTACCTATTGGATTTGAATACCTTGATTATGAATATGTAAGGGATTTGGGAGCTAACTTTGATTATGTAACTTACAAGGTAAAAGCCAATAATCAGGATAATTCTTTTAATGATGTTAAAATACACAAAAGTCGACTCATAATATATGAAAATTTCGATTATATCTTAAAAAGATATGTTCCGTGTTATACGGAAAGTTTTTTGTTAGATATTTACTTATTTGAGAAGATATACGTTGAAATAGAAAAACGTATTGAAAATCACAATTTTTTATTTTACAAAGATGAGTCTTTAGTACAGCTACAAGATGCACTCTCAAGCGCGACAACTTCTTTGAACTCTCTTACACAAAACAGCAATAATGAAAAAGGAAATAGTTTTTTATCTTCCTTTTTAAAGAGGCAAAATACAAACAATCACAGTAAAGATATTTCTAATTTACGCAGTCTTAATGACTCATTGGCACATGAACTTACTAGGCTTAAGAACAATCTTGGTAATGAGGGAATGTTTTATACAGCTACCCCTAGCGCTAGTTTAGAAGTTATTAAGTATGACCTTACTTATTTAAAAAAAGAGGCTTTAGCATTAATTAAAGCAAAAATCGGTGCTGATACTAAGGAGCCTTTAACCAGAAGTTTTAATGAGCAGGCTAAAGGACTCGGAAGTGATGGTAAAGGCGATAGGAGTAATTATTACGATTTTCTAAAGGGCGTACAAGAACAAGTTGAGAATTCTTGTAATTTAAAACTTAATAAGTATTTTGGCCTTGATATGAGGTTCAATTCACTAATTATGTTGAGCGAAGATCAAAAGGTAGAAAGAGATATTAAGTTAATTGAGCTTTACAGCAAATATAACGAGCTTATAAAAAGCAGTTCTTTTAGTAATGAGGAGCGAGCTTTTTTAAAAGAAAAATTATTCTCATTTTGAGAAAAGGATTAAGAAAAGGAGTTGAAAAGTGATAGAAAATGAAAAAAAAGAAATAATTGATGAGAAAGTTCAAGAAGAACAGCAAGTTAAATCTAATACTAAAGTAATAAGCGCTGGGGAATATGAGGAGTATATACGCTTTAAAGAACAAGCAAATAATGCAAAATCCAAAGAGACAACTCGAGATTTAAGTATAAATGAGCGAATAGCAAAAGAACTTGCTGAGGCTCAAGAAAGAGATCGTTCCGAAAAGCAATTATTACTAGAGCTTGATCGCATATCTGAAATTGATGCACTTGCAAAAGCGCATCTCAGCAGCCACTTTAATAAAGAGGCCCTACTTGCAAAAGGATACACGCTAAAAGACATTATTCAGGCTCAACGCAGAGAACTTGTTCGCAAGTTTGTCACAGCTGGTCAAATTAAAGCTATTGCTAAAATATCAGATATAGATCATATAGATGGAGAGATACTAGAACAACTTGTCTCTCTGGCGAAAGAGAATATCAAATTGAGAAAAAACGCTAATAGCAATTCTTCTCCTATTGACTCAATCAAGGGCAATGTTATTGCTAAATCAGAAGAGAGCTTGCTTGATCCCAATTTTGTTCCAGTTAATTTTGCTGAGATTGTACAAGCCAAAAGCAATGCTTACAAGCAAATACGAGCACGGTTTTATGAGAATCGAAAATTTTATAAAAGAGTAGGCATTGCGTAAAGGAGTTTGTGAATGGCTAGTACAGATATAACAAAAATCAAAGAAGAATTTGAAAAAAAAGTTGCTGAAATTAAGGCATTAATGAAAAATCCCCAACAAGATGCTAGTTTGCTTAACAATTCTCTAGAGTTTAGAGATAAAAATCTAATTTACTCGAATTCTGGTGGAGTTCGAACTAGCAGTAAAGACAAGATAGAAAATTATCATGCTAAAGGATATCCCTACAAGCGGGGAGTAAAGCTTAGTTTTAGCGCTGATGGTACAACAGAACTTGAAGTTGAAGCTGGTGGTGGTGAAGACTTATACGGAATATGCACAGATATAGATGAATTTACCGGCATGGCAACTGTAATTCCAATTACAAATAATTTTGAAGGGTATTTAGTATGTAAGAAGCCCGGAAGTGATATAAATCCAGGTGATAAACTTAATTTTGATCAACACGGTGAGCTTGAAAAGGCTAGTGGAAATAATAAACCTATAAATGCAATAGCGCTTTCAAAAGCACATAAATTAACCGAGGATTTGTATATTATTCTTGCTAGCGTTTTTGGAAATAGGGCAAAAGGATAAGTGAATGACTGTAAGAGGTAAAGGACAAGTCTCAGGGCCCGGTGTTGATGATAATTTACAATTGGGTTTAGAAGAAGTTCAACAAGCTGCTGCACCAGTCAGAGCTCGACGTCAAGCAAGAGGTGCTGATGATGCACAAGGGGTGGACCCCTATTTAACTTCAGCAAAAGAACTTGACGATATTCTTTTGAAATTCAAAAAATATTCAAAATCGATCAGTTCAATTGAAAATAAAGTTTTTAGCAGTTCGAGTGGTTGTTTTAAATCGAAAAATGAGTTTGTTGATGCATATACATTTTCATGTTCAAGTTATACAGACAAAATAGAAAAATATTTTTATGACCCCGAAAAGAGTTTTCCATACAAGCGTGGAGTAAAACTTGTTCCAAAAGAGAATTCTTTATATGTTGAGACTAGTTCAGATACTGATATTTATGGCATATGCGTTGATGTATGTGAGTTTAGTTACACCGCATATGTTTTGCCGATTACAAATAATTTTGAGGGGTACCTAGTCACAAGAAACCCAAGTATAAAAGCTGGTGAAATATTAGATATTAATAATGACGGGGTGATTATTAAAGCTGGTGGTGGGCCACCAACGTATATTAATGCATACTCACTTTCTGATTCATTTACAATCAATTTTAAACCAGAAGAAGAAATTAAGGATGAAAATCGTAAGCAAGATTATTCTATTAATTTGGTAAAAGTTACAATTTTTGGCAATAGAGCTTATGAGAAAACAGTAGTATCTGATAGTTAAAAAATAAAAGGAGATAATTGAATGGCAGAGAATACAACGCAATTAGTAAAAGAGTATCAAGAAAAACGAAGTAAACTCGAGAAGTTTATGAAAAATCCACAACATGATACCGGTTTGCTTTCTAATTCTCTAGAGTTTAGAGATAAAAACGTGCAATTTTTTGCTTCTGGAGGTACTAGAACTAGTAAGTTTGACAAACTCGAAAATCATTCATTTATAGGATATCCCTATAAGCGAGGAGTCAAAAGAGTTATTCAAGAGGCAAAATCAAATGAAATTCACTATGAGCCTTATGTTGAGGCTGGGGGTGGTGAAGATTTATACGGAATATGCACTGACATAGATGAGTTTAGCCAAACAGCCACTATTGTTCCAATTACAAATAATTTTGAAGGGTATTTGATAGTAAAAGATTCTACGCCTAAAGCAAAAGACAAACTTTTTTTCAATAAAGACGGTGCTCTAGAAAAGGTTTCTGGGGGAAATAAAGCAACTGTTAATGCGATAGCATTGTCTGATGCAAAACAAATTAGCAATGATGCTTATTTAATTAAAGTAGTGGTATTTGGAAATAGAGCTAAAAGCTCAAATTAAAATTTAGGAGGTTTTAAATGTCATTATCATTATACGATGAAAATTATTATGCAAAAACCATTGCTAATATTGTGGGGGAAATTGATGTTCCCGAAATGTATAGATGGTTTTTACCCGAACAATTTGAAGACGTTGATGTTTTGATGGGCTATCAGAGAACTGTAAAATGGGATGCATTTTTAAATGGGAATCCCACAACTATTGCTAATGAGGTTAATACCATCTCAACTATTGGGTTCAAATCTGAAGTGGTAAGACTAAACTATTTAAAGCTACAATATAAATTTAGACACTTAAATCAGGCTTCTGAAAAGTTTTACACTTCAGACTCGTATGTTGGGGATATTAATAATAATTTATTGCCTTTTGCTCGAGCTTATAAGCTTGCATGTAATGAGATTATCAAGCTTATAAGCCACTTTGTATTAACCGGAACTATTTCAATCCAACAAGATGGAAAAAATCAAAAACGTCTACTCCCTAATATGTATGGGCTACTTAATACGCCGGAGCAAATAAAAGAAGAAGTTGCAAGTGGCGATAAAGATAAAATGGATAAAATATTTGAAAAAATTGAAACTGGACTTTCAAAACTAGAATTGGGCAGCGGATTTTCTACACCCATGATGGTGATAGTTGATCCTAAAACTTCATTAAAGTTGGTAAAACCATATGCAGCAGGACAAGCTGCTGCATCAAATTGCGAAAGATGGGAATGGGAAGATGTCTTAACTCGTACCATTAAGGCTATTAATAATCGAGAAGATGTTTACATTGAAACTTCACACTTGCTAAAGCACCAAATTCTTATTTACCCGTTAAACCCCAAGTTAATAAAATTTAAACCTAGTAAGTACATGTTACCCCTTCCAAATAGACAAGTTGATACAGACTCAACTGATATAGCGCATTCATACATTGATTTTGTTTTAGGCGGACTGCTTGCTACTAAGAATACTATTTTGCAAGTTAATATTAAGCAAAGTTAAAAAGATAAAGTAAATAAATGAGCGAACAAAAAGACTTGCAAGTACAAGCTGAAAATGAAGAAGAACTCTTAGCAACAAAACTTCATTCTCAAGTGTTGTTGCTATTAGGAATAGATCAAGCTGTACTAAGTAGGCAAAATTTTCTACTTCACTTATCTTTACTTCAAGCTATTTTGGTAACACGTGGCATTGACGTTAGTTCACTTACATATGAGCAAATATTTTTGCTTACCTTTTACCATATGGGTTGTCAATTAAGAAAGCAAGGAGTTGTTCGCGAACTTGACTTTGAAAGGATAAAGAAAGAGAAGTTCAATGAGCTTGAGCTTGATTATTATCCTAGCAGTGGTGGAGGTGAAGAAGGTGGTGGAGAAAGTTGTGGGTCAAATAAGAACTTTTGTTCACAACTTGATGCATTTTTAGAAAAACTAAAAAGAGAAACTTCAACACCATCGTGTGTGGGAGTTGTCTAGTGAGTGGTGTTAGAAAAAGATTGGCGGATATGTCTGCGCACATGATCAATGTTTTTAAGGATCCCACATCTTTAAGATTTTATAAAGGCAAAATCGTAAAACTTGAAAATGACAACTCTTATCAGAGAATATTTGATAAGAATAAATATGCCGAATTTATTGGGATTATTATTGATATAAAACCACAAGAACTTGCAATGATTTACGACTCCAATATGTCTGATATTCAAGGATATTCTAAACTTTACACATATCAAGATCTTAACTTTGAACTGAAAGACCGAATATCAATTTCGGATTTAGTTTACTTTGAAATATTTAGCATTGACTCTTCAATCGGCTACTTTACGTTAGTTCTAAAGGAGTTTATATGGAAATAGACTTCACAATTGAATTAGAAATTGGTTGGTTTGGGGGCCGCTCTAATATTGCTAGAATGCACGAAAAAGGCGGTGCCAATTTACCGATAAGAAAACATTTAACCAAAATTGCTGGTAGTAGTGAATTTAGAGAATATATCAATACCGGTTATATAAATTCAAAATTTACTATTGACCCCAGATCGGGAATGAGTGCTATTGGAGAAGCTTTTATAAAATATTACCAGAATTATGTGCTATCGGGGCAAGTTACACCCGGCTTAAAGGCTAGCACAATTGAAAGAAAGTCAAAAAAAGGTAGCAGCACTGCATCAATTCCACTTGTGGATACATCCAAAATGTTATCAGAACTAACTTATAAGGTTATCGGATGATTATTACTTTAGACATAATCGTAAATCATTTAATTCAGATATTTAAAGCTTTTAAAGCCTATGCAATTGAAAATAATTTTGAGTGCGATATTATAAATACTTACAATCACCCATATCTTTCAAAAATTACAACTGCTAGCTCGAATATAATAGCTTTGAAATTTGATGGTACAGAAAATCTATTTGATCATAACTCTAAAGCTGGTGTATTTTATGAGAATGCCTTAGAATTCAGCTTAAATTTTCAAATATTCATTATTGCAGTAGTGTTAAATGCTAAAGATTTTGATGCTAATTCAAGGATGCTAATACTTTACAGTATGCTTAGCGAGTTTTTACACCATAAGACTCATAAGTACACGTTAGAAAATCAATCTCAACCCGAATATGTAAGCAAAATTAACTTTTATATTTATCCAACATCTAATATGCAAACAGTTGGGCTCGTAAATTTAGGTACAAAATATAGCAACCATGCATACAGTGCGTCTATAGCATTTAATGCTAGTGTAAAAGCAACAGAAATTTTAAAGGAGGATTACAAAATTGCCGCAAGATACCATTAGCGTAAGTTTGGTTAACTCTAGTGTTCAAGCCAACACGCCCAATTATTACAAACCACTTTTGGTCTACAAAACAGCCAAAATTAAAGTTAACAAAGATGCTGCTAACTATAAAACATTGAGCTTGACTGTTAATAACTATGAAAAAGAAATTGAAACTTTAGAAAAAGAAAATGGCAATGGACAAGATCAGTTTGGAAAAGAAAAAACACTCTTAACTACCGCAATGAAAGATTTCTTCAGTTCAACTGAAGAGTCCTTAAAATCCGCTGTTCTTTTCATTTATAAAGATAAACCTGAAGAGTTAAAAAATTATCTAAAAGCACATAGACACTCTTTTGTTGTTCTTATTAATACTGAAAATGACAATTCGGATGATGGACTAAAAATTTACAAGGATGATTATGATAAGTTCAAAATGTCTTCAACTTTTTTTGTATTCTCAACTAAAGAACAAGAAATAAAAGAACTGTTTAAGGATAAAAGCAATCTTGAGAAAGAAAGAAATATTGTCGTTTATTCCAACAATAAAGATAATTTACACCTTAAATTTATAAGTGCATATTTGCACCAAGCAAGCATTTTCCACGCTGTTAATCCATATGGTATGCCATTAGCCGCTAAACCACTGCTTGACGACACTGTAATTGGAAAGTTAAGAACTGCAAAAATTAACTTTTACTCACTTCTTAACGAGGCTGGTCTTGACGGTATATCTGCTTTCAAAGAGGGAGTTGATCTTTCTGGTAAAGCAATAGATGAGATTTTTACTTACCACTACATAAAAAATGAGGCTATTGTTGAGCTTATTCGAATTTGGAATAAAAACAATAGACAAAACAGTAAATTATCTGCACTACAACTTAGTGGCGCTAGAGATAATGCATATACCTCAGCAATTGAATGCCTGCTTAAACGGTTTATAGATAGGGGACTACTTGTAGAATACAAGGACTTAAAGCTTACCCTATCAGGCACCAAACAGCTTAAATTAGAACTTAGCGTGAATATTACTTACAACTTTAGTATTAATGCTGCTACTTTAGTGATTACTTCTCAAGATATAGTTGATTATCAAAATAGTTTAAACGTATAAGGAGTTAAAATTATGCAATTTTATGATTTAAGGGAAGTTTACTTTTCAATCGGTGGCATACAACTGCATAGTGGCAAACTTGAGCTTACAAGTGAGCCCACAACAAGAGCGGTGATTAGCACTGAAGATAAGGGATTTCCTGTAATAAGCTTACGGGATCCCAAAACGATAACTTATATTTTTAACATTGAAGTTACTATAGGTGGCCACGATTACATTGCGTTAACTGAAATTGCAAACAATCAGTTTTATAACATGGACGTTAGCAAATATGATAAAATGCTTGATTTAGCATTTAATGATAGAATTGCTACCAAAATTATTTCTAACTATGCAATTTTTACTGAAGAGCCGTCAAGGAGTTATTCTGCTGAGGCTGAAAAAGTAACTTTTGAAATTAGGGCTATTAATTGCCAAAAAACAAAACCAAACATACGCTAAAAGGAGAATCTTTCTATGATAATGCGATATAAAATGAAAATTTTAACTAAAAATAAAACATATGAATACCCACTTAAAGTATTACCGGTCTATGAATGGGATAGGGTACTCGGATTTAATCAAAGTGACGCCATTTATAAGCTTAATGAGGTGAAATATTTAAGAGAAATTACAAGCTTAATGATAAGTCCGAAATTTTTAGATGAATTCTATGTAATTCTAGATGCAAATAGAGAATTTATTTCATATTATAAAGATTATCTTGTTGCTATCATTTACACCACACAATTCAATACTTTCCATTTAGATAATGATCTAAAAAAACCCGCTTTAGTATATTTGAGTGAATATGAAAACAATGTTGGCGATTTTGTTCCTTTTGACCATATCGATGATAATTTTGATAATGAATTTACTTATGAAAAAGTAACTTCTTCTCTCACATCAAATTCTAATGAACTGGTGGTGGGTCAATGAAGTATAAAAATAAAGAGATTGATACAGTAATTGCTAATCTTAATGAGACTAGAACAAAGTACTTTAGATTGATTGAAATGATAAAAAACGACAAATACTATTTTCCAGTAATTATGAATATTTGCACGTACGACAATGTTAAAAAATTACCCCATGACGAGCTTTTGGAAGTCAATCGAATTGCTGATATTAAATTAGAAAAAGAATTGTACGAATTAATTTTAAGCAAATGAGGGCTTAATGAGCGACAAATTTACCATTAAATTCAAGGGGGTTCTTGATCATGCAGCAACAAAAAAGGCTATCGCGCAAGATATTACCAAAATGGAAAAATATCTTAAGCCCAAAAGATCTAGTTTGGGCAGTACTAAAGATATTGTAAAAAATAATTTGTCGGATAAGAAAAAGGAATTAAGCAAACAAACTAAATTTGAAAGCTTAAGAGAGCGTGTTGAGAAATATAGGCTAACACAAACTAAAAAGCTCATGAAACAGGGCATGGGTTTTGAAAAAGCTAGAAAAGAGGCTTTCAAAAGGTCTTTAATGTCAGATAGAGACAAAAGGCGCCTTGAGTATAAAGAACTTGCAAAAGAATCAAAAGCAAAAAGTAAAATGCTAGCAGCCTCTCAAGGAAAAGGACTTGTTGCAAAAATTGCAATAGGTAGCGCCTTAGGAAATATCATTAGCAATGCTATGGGTAAAGCAGCAGGCGGAATTTTAGGATTTGCTAAAAAATCAGTTGAAGAAAAATCTAAAACGAATAGAACGAAACTTCTCAATAGTGCGTTTTTTGAGGAAGATGAACGAAATACGATTATGGGGACTCTTAAGGGGATGAAAGGATTTGAGCGCGACTTGGAAAAAGAAGAGTTTTTAAATCAAGCAAGTATCTTTAAGGGCACTCTAAGAGACTTAGGCAAGTTAAATCTACATAATTTAAAAAAAGCAGCAGAGTTCTCAGCTGCGCTTAAATCTAGCGGTGCTATGAGCAGTGAGGATGCTGTAAAAGCCGTTAATAGTCTCCTTAGTGGAGACGGAAGTGAACTTTTTGATCTAATGAAAAATACATGGAAATTTGGTGACGAATATATAGAAGATGCTAAAAATGCTTGGCAAAGTGGAGCTGAAGTAGATCTAGAATCTAGAATTACTAAAATGCTTGAAATGTTTAGCGATTTTAAATCTTTAGGACTTACTAAAAAAGCCGATACAAAAGAAGAAATTGATAGTAATTTGGCTTCAGCTGAGCAAACTCTTCAAAACTTAACCACCACTGTTTTGGATCCAATACTTAAATTCATTAAAACGGTCACTGATTACTTTAATGGCTTTACTTTTCAAACACATGTTATTGAGCCCTTTTTTAAAGGCCTGAAAAGCCTTTTTGCCAAGTTGCCGTTGGTTGGTTGGGCTTTTGAAGACAATCCCACCCCTCCTAAAAACAAAAACAACGACACCGGTGGCCCTCCTCCACCTTCGCCTACACATTCTGGAAGTAACCCTGAGGATATGGTAAACACTACACCGTAATTTTGAAAAAAGGTAATTACTTATGGCTATTAACAATAAAAGTATTATTAATAATAAAACAATATCGCCTCCTATAGAAAAAGAGAATTCTACGGATATGATAAATGCAAATTGCGACAATAGAAAAGGGGGGGAAATGTCTTCTGAAGAGATTAGACGATTGTTTAAGGATGTATCAACTCAAGTATTTTCCCTTTTTGGAGCAGATAACTTTTTAGTACTATTCCCACGACCAGATTTAAAAGGTTTTGGATATGTTCCACAATTGTTTTTTATAAAACCAAAAACCGAGCTTATAACGCGGACTTACAATACTAGTTGTTCTAAACGACCGGTTATCAACTATTATGATAGAAAAGCGGAATATGTAAGCTACAACCCCGTAATGACGGGAGAACATATCTCATTAAACGGTGGAGTATTGACTTCTTTGTACAAAGAAATGCTTTCACCACTCAAAATGACTGTTTTTGGCAATTCTTTACTCCGTTTTGACGCCCACCTTGTAAAAGAACAACTGGCCAATAGACTGCAAGCTCAAGTTCCTTTTACTATCTACAGTCCAACTTTTGGTTTTAAAGAATTAGCTATAATTACAAACCTTACGTTTAAGGACACTCCCTTTATTGATGAAGTTGAAGTAAGTCTTTCAATAGAAATAGTGAAAACATTTACACTGGAAAAATATAAAGGATAATATATGTTGGTAAATTATGATTTTAGAACAGTCTTGCTAAGTTATGATTTTAAAATTGAGTTTTGTGATGTAGATAAATCAAAAAAATCAACGGGTGGAATTCCTTTCCCCGAAGAAATTCCCAAAATTATAATCAATACACAAGATGGAATTCACGTTGATATTTCCATAACAAACGTATATTCAAATATTCAAACTATAAGTTCCAAACAAGCAAAAATTGTACTTTGGAATTTGCCTTTAGACTTCAACGACCACATTAAATTTGGAGATATAGTAAAAATATATTATAAGAAATTCGCTCATGAGAAAAAATTTGATTTTATAATGGCGGGAACCTTGGGAACTCCAATGAGTACTGATTATCCCGGTGGAGATTTTAGTGTCGAGCTTGATGTTCGTTTATTAACTAAAAGCAATTTCTTCAATCGCAAATTAAAAAACAAAGAGGGCAAAGTGGGTAAAAACTTTAAAGGCATGACGGTTGGAGATGCAATAGAATCTGTATTTCCTAATCGTAATATTCTTAATATGGATGAAGAAGATAAGCTTAAGGTGATTGACAAAAATTTTAATGCTTCAACACCAAAAGAGTTTATTGACAAAATAAAAGGGGTATATGTTCATAACGTAATAGCCGATATTGGTACTGGTTTAAAGGGGTATGAATGCTATATTATATTCACCAATTATAAAAAAAGGGGTGAAAATATTCACTATGAGGCATTAGAAGATTATGGACTTGAATTTATTCCACAACAAGAAATTACTTTAGGCACAAAACTTAAAATAAATCTTATATTTTGGAACGCCAAAATCTTTTACACGCATAAGCTAAATGTTGGAGATAAAGTTTCATTTATTGATGGGCTAGGAAAAATGGTAAAAACCACCATAAAAGAAACAAGTGCAAGACTTAGCAACTCGGGAGAGTGTTCATTAATACTTAAGTTAAAGGACGAATCTGATTAAATGTAGAAAGTAAAGGAGTTAGATTGGGTAAAGACTATAAAATTTACAGAATGAACCAGCGTCTTTATGGACATGCGTTGGCACAAGAAGATATGAAAAATTGGATTTATTCAAACATTTTCATAACTCGAATTGGCACTGTAAAGGAGTTTAAACAACAAACTCAAGAAGCTGTAGTTATAATACCAGAATTTGAAGACTTAGAAATTCACACAAAAAATATTTCTAATATCAATTTTGAACTATCAAAAGGCGATACTGTTATACTACTTCAATCAAGCATTAATATTTTTGATAAAAATGACGATATTCATTTTGATAAACATCATTTTTACATACTTAGCGCAATTGGCCCGAAAACTTTAAATTTAATTTCTGATACCGTTAAGATAAAAGCAAATAGTAGAATTGAAATAGCTAACCAAACAACTAGCTTAAAAAAAATTCTAGATAGTATTGTAAGTGCTATCAACGGCATAACAATAATAATCGATGAAAAAAATATTCCAGCAATTGATAAAGTGAGTTTAGGAATAAGAACCACTAATATTTCTACTGATATTAACAATTTATTTAAGTAATTTTTGCTAAATATGCTATAATTAATAGCATGGATTTAAGAATTGGTAATAATTTTGAATTGGTATTTAATAATGATTTTTCGCTTGTTGATGGAATTGACGAGCAAAAACAAAAATTGTTTATATTCCTAAAAACCTTAAAGGGTAGCCTAAGTTATTCTCCTCATTGGGGACTGGACTACTTCTTACTTTTAAAACTGTTCAAGATTAACAATTTTCAAGCCGTGAAAAATTATTTTCATGAAATTTCTAAAGAACTTAACTTAGACATAATAAATATTTCTATTTCTGTAAAAGACCAAAAAGCACAAATATCCTTTTTTTTCTCTGGGGATATTTTAAATATGGAGTTTAATTTATGAGCATTGTTTTTGACTCTGATTTTGGTATTCTAAAGCGTACAATTAAGGATATAGTAAGATCAAAAAGGGAATATCTCCGCTCAAATTATGGAATTAACATTGATGATAGTAACAGCTCAATTTACAACATTATTGCATATTCTTTAGCATTAATTGAAGAAGAAATAATCGGTGAACTTAATCTCTTTTTTTCTAAAATGAAACCCGGTGGCACCTATTGGACTGCAATTGAAGAACACATTTCTTCTAAAAGCACAACTTACAGTGCAGTTAGGGCTGCTCTACTTAATCTTAATGGGGTAGAACACGCAAATATAAAAAGTTCCGCTGGTAAAGCTAATATATATCTAATTCTTAAAGAAGATTTACTAGACGCTGGTAAAACTACTATTAATAATCCAGAATTTAAAGCTAAACTTTGGGAAACATTATATCTTACAACCCCTAGTGGCACTTTACTTGAGGGAGATATAGAAATTGATGGACTCAACTCAACTGGACAACTTAAATCTTACAAAATATCCCTAGGCAAAAGAAAATATGTTTATATGAAAGTAAAGTATAAACTTGATCTTAAAAACTATCTTTACTTAAACATAGACTCTCAAATTAGAGATATATATTCTCGGATTATTTCAAATAACTATTCTGATATGGGAATTAGCTTTGAATATCAAGACTTTTTTGCTCCAGTTAATGAAGTAAAGGGAATTAAGTTTATGGAAATTACAGCCTGTGTTAAAGATACAGACACTGAAAGTATTTCAAAAATCAGTGATAGTGATTTTAAGAAAAACGAAGATATTGCCATTACTGATGATACAATACTGCTTTTCAACACAACTGAACGACTACTTATTAACATTGATACTTAAAAATTATGAAAATACCTAATTTTTTGAAAGACACCGAAATTCAGAAATTTTTGCGTACAGAAACTGAATACGCACAACAACTTCTCAATGAGCTTAGGTTTCTTAATTCTAACCTTATAACCATTGACGCAAAAGAGAATATAAAATCACGATATGTTGCTATATGGATATCTCAAGTCCTGTCGATTTTCTATGCAAAAACTCAGACTCTACAAAGTATTACAAGCAATATCAATAGTGTTATTTTTGCTTTACGACATATTGGCACTGATGAGTCGTTTAGACTGATTTTCAAGGCGTTTTTAAATGTGGATATTACAGTTACTACCCCTGAAGCTGGCGTTATTGATATAGGCTTAAAAGGCCCAATAAAGACAAACTTTATCACATTTATTTCGCCTAGCACTGCAAAAGAAAAACGGCCAAAAAAAATAATAATTGGAGAAAAGAAAAAGGGGTACGTTCTATCTAAAAAGGCTTTGGTATTCAACTCTCTTCCTAAAGGATATGATCATTCAATTTACGCTTTTATAAAAGGGATTATTCCTATTGGTAGAGTTCTTAAGATTAACAATAAAGATGGTGAAAATATTATCACTTTTAATAATTAAGGAGGCTTTATGGCTGAGGGTGAAGAAAAATTACTAATTGATGAAGAAGAAACGGTTCAGATTAAAGATTTAAATAAGGTAACTAAAGTTGAAAACACCGACCTTTTATTGCTTGATGATGGGGCTGCAAGCTGCAACGCTATTACCTTTAAAAACTTCTTAAAAACAGTTAAAGACAAAACATTTAAGGGAGAAGGACTGGGGGAGTTTAAAGAGATAATTAAGTCTACAATTGCGGAAGAACTTGCAGCTGATGAAACGTTTGTGGAAAAAGTTTACTCTAAAATAGTTGATAAGCTAATTGATAACGATTCTGATAAGCTTTCCAACCTTTTTAGTAAAATTAAATCGCGTCTAACAAGTAGCATATCATCAGCCACTCTATCTAGGAATGACGATCTTTTGATAATGTCTTCAAGCACTATTCAAAAAACTCCAATTCCTAAACAATTACTTGGTGTGCCGTCAGACTTTTCCTATGAGGGCAAGGTTTCGGGCTCTACAATTTATCCGTCTAGCTACGAACAAAAAAGAACAGTTATCGATTTTACAGACTATCAAGAAGTAAGTCTTCTTTTTTATAAAAGTTTTGATAATCAAATCATTTACCTTGATATAGAACTTGCGATAATACATCATTACAATGAAACAAAAAAATTATACCTAAAATATTCAGATGAAACTGAGAGAAATTTGGTTTATCAACATAAAAGCTACTCTGATATTGACTCTAGATTCCCAATGTATAAAGGATGGTATATCCAAAAAAGATCCTACTTATCAGGGAGTAATGTTCCATACCTTATGAAACTGTAAATTTTTTAGCAAAAATTAAAATTTTGGTATATACTGTATATATAAATAAAAAATTAAAATGAGGATTAAAAAAATGGACATTAAATTAACAGAACTTCTTATCAATTTAAATGAAATTAAGCTTATAGCAGTTATGATTTTTGTAACAGTAATAGTTCTTGGGGTGTTATTTCTTCTAAAACCTTTACTAAAAGACATATTGTCTATACTAATAGGTAAGTTTTTTAAAAATGGCAATGGAAATGGCAATAGCGGCCGTATTAAAAAATGAGATTAATTTATGAAGTTGTCTAAAGATAATCTTGAAATTGGGCTTACATCCATATCAAGCCTTATTGATATATTTTCTAAATTTGAAGATGAATTTGATGAAATTGCACATAAAGGATTTTTATTAATCTATGAATTGTATTCTCATTACACACTAATCTATAAATCAAATATGGAAAGACTTGAAAATGCATTAAGCCCAACAATAGCTAAAAAGCTAACCCCAATAAATGAGAAAATCAATACACTTGTTGATTTAATTAATTCTGATGAAAAAAATCTAAAAGTATCCAATAATCTAAAATTCAATCGGGATGGAAAACCTATCTACCAAGAGGAAACAAATAATGCAAAATAATACTCTTGAATTGGGGCTTAATTTATTATCTAGCTTAACCAACATAGCTAAAACCGATACAAACATTGATCATAACTATATTAATACTTTTAGTAGTATAGTAAATTTCTTCTACAAGACATATATTGGGACACTAAAATCTATGGAAAAAGCCGAGTCAATGAAAATATTTGAAGAAATACAAGAGATATTAAAATACAATATTGAGATAATAGAGGCTATTTCTAGCAGTAAAAGCAATAGAATTATCTCCTCATTAAAAGCAAAACGAAATAAAATCATGAAAGAATACGTAGATATGCTTAAAAGGGGTGAAAATGCGTAAACTAGTAAACTTTTTATTACTTACTTTACTGCTATGTTGTAGAACTATTGCGGGGCTACCTGACGAGCCAAAACCGCCAATTATTAAAACACTAGGGGCTTTAGCCAAATATGAGACTCAACTATCAGAATATGTTATGTACCTTGTAACATTTTTGGCTAAAACAAAAGTGAAAGTTAATGACCCAAATTATCCAGAATTCACTTACCCAGACTTATCAACACTAAAAGAAGAACACTCAATGACTTCAGTAAAACATAATATCAAACTACTTTTAGAGTATATCCAAAAAACAAAACCAATAGCAAAAAAAGTTTATAATCAGTATTCAAGATTAAAAATGTGAATTACAAAAAGTTTTTTCTTGCAAGAAATTATACTTTATAATCTTAAAGCCGTTTATCACTACCATATTTAAATGAATTTTATTTTTGGAATAAATCTTAATAAAGAGATAAGCTTACCAATATTCTATTTATTAAGGAGTGCAATATGCAAAAAATTAATTTATTAATATTATTTATGTTTATTATCGGTATTAATAATTTAATTTCTTATGAAATTAAAAAAGATGAAATTATAAAAGTTAAAACCTTAATGTTATCAGAGAATCCAGAATATAATTTCCCTGTAAAAAAAGAAGATGAGAATAAAAATCCATTTGAAATTTTAAGGATAGGCTTAGAAAATTTTATTAACCAAGTGGGCCCCGAAAATATCTTTGAAGTCAAAACATTAAGTCATTTAATAGGTACCGGATTTGTCGTAATATACAAAGAAAAGAAAAAATAATTTATAGCTTTTGTAATATTTTTAAAAAAATCCAGAATTTTAAGTTAAAAATGTGAATTACAAAAAGTTTTTTCTTGCAAGAAATTATACTTTATATTGTAAATATAAATCCCTAGATATTGGATTAAGTTTAATATCTAGAGATTTCTTCTGTTGTAAAAGCTACTTTGATATAATTATTGACTGATTAATTAGTCCCTTCTTCTAAGAACTCTATTATTTTATCTATTTGTCCTACAGCTTCTTTGGACATTTCTTCTCCTTTACCAGAGGCACTGTTTCCATTATACTTTATAGTTACTCCGACCAATTTTGCTTCTGACCATATTTTATTTTTTTCACTATCTTTATTAGTAATACCCTCGATAGTTTGTTTAGCTGCTTTTAACGCTGCCAATTTGGCTGCTAATTTATCTTGGAATAGATTTTCCAACTTTAATAGTTTCTCTTTAAGCCCTGGATCACTTATATCCTTAAATCTTTCTTTCAATTCATTTATTTTATCTTTATAATCTTTAAACTTTTTTTCACCACCAACCTCTTTATTATTAAGTTTTGAAATATCTAAAAGCAAAGAATCTATTTCTTTTTTTTCGTCTGCATACGCTTCTCCTCCCATAAACGCTTTACAAGCCATTATAAATAATAATGATGATATAAAAAATAATTTAACTAAATTTTTATTTTTCATTAGTTACTCCTTGATTTAAAAAATAATTAAATAAAGCTAGCGCAACATTGAAAAATATAAATTTCTTTCTCAAACAAAAATTTATAAAAATAGGGTCTATAATTACAAGAATATTTTTTGTAACTTAATGTATTGTACTGAAGATAATAAAAGGAGATAAAAATGAAAATTATAAATATATTATTTTGTTTATTTTTACTTGTTCTAAATGGCTGTAATTCTAATGATAATGACACTTTAAAAAACAATGCCAAACAATCACAAAGTAGAAAAAAGCGCGATTTAAGCCAAGAAAAAGTACAACAAGAAAAACCAAAATCCAAAGAAGAACTTCTTAGAGAAAAGCTAACTGATGATCAAAAAAAGCAACTCGATTGGTTAAAAACCGCTTTAACTAAAAATGGAGAATTTAATAAATTTTTAGAAAATAATGAGGATAAAATAAAATCGGCACTGGATCATATAAAAAGTGAACTTGATAAATGTACCGGGGATAAAGCTGATGAACAGAAAAACACTTTTAAACAAATTGTTCAAGGTGCGCTTGGCGGTGGAATAGATAATTTTGCAAGTCAAGCAGATAGTACCTGTAATGCTGGTGGTTAATAATAACAACACCACCCAACATTATTGAAGTCTTGCGAGCAATTGGAACAATTAAAATAGTGCTTAAGCATAAACACCTAAATTATACCCATAGCAAAACCCCCCTATATTGGGGGGCTTGCTATGAAAGGATATTGTAGGTGTGTCGCTATGATGCGAATATATAATTAAATGTTTCTTCTTCTTTTAAAATAAGAAAGAATTTTAATATGCTTTTTTCATAAATGAGCTGCTTAAAATCCACAAAATTATTAAAACTATCTATATCACCCAGTTTATTGTTTTTCTCTAGATAGTCTTTTATAATTTCCGCCCAAAACTTTGGACTCTGGAGATCAGCATTTTCCTTAATAAAGTTTGTTAAATCGTCTGCAATTTTTTTGTAATCATCAATATTGTTGGGGTCTATTTTTTCCATAAAGTCTATTTTTTGAATAATTATATTTATTTTGTCTTTTATTGTAGGGTCATTTACACAATCTTTTATGTTAGACAATGCTTCTCTAAAAATTGCGTAACTGCGAAAATTAGCTTTTCTCTGTTCTAGATTAATATCTCTTTTCTGGACTTGAATAGTGTCTTTTTTTTGTTCTGAAATATTGCTTTTCTGATTATAAAATCTCTCGTTTTTCTGATATTGATTAACAACAATTTGTTCTTGTTTTTTATTAAAACCAACTTGTCTATTGGCAACATAATTATCATCATTATTGTAAATAGGCGCTGCATCAGTGTCCACTTCACTTTCTATCACAAGATATGCTACTAAAGCGTACCTTTTGAAATAAGTAATAGCTGAGCCAACAAATTGTGGCGCTGTATTAATATTTTTAGAACCATTTTCACTATTCCACTGTAAATTTTCTGTAAGTATTGGTGTATCAAAAGAAAATTCATAATCAGTACTTGTACTGTAGAATGTAGTTCTAATAACATGAACTCTACCATATGGATCGTGTGTAAAGGTTGGAAATTGCTCAAAGTCTAGGTCTAAATTATGATTTTTAATTTCTTTAGCTATGTCATTGAAATTCTGATATTTGTATCCATATCCGTTAAGACTTTTGTCAATACCCGACAAATTCATTCTTAGGGTTTTCATATCTTTTCTGAATTTTATTTTTGCTTGAATATTATCTTGGATATTATTTTGCATTTCTTGATTATTAAAATTATTATTTTTTGAAACTTCTGTCATTTTAAGTTTCCTCCTAGATTAAGTTAATAATAAATATATAGCAAAAACTATTTTTGACAATTTTTTTACAAAAATTTTTGCAAAAAGAAGTGGGACTTAACCAAACTCTCTTGTTAAAGAATCTCGTTAAGTACCCACTATATTCTTATTCTTTGCAAATTTCAATAAAGGTAGCAAAACAAATGAAAGTGTTTCACCACGATACTTGTAGTATATCTCAATTTGATTTTAAATTATAAATTGGGGTTATCAAAAAAATGAGGGCTTAGCTAGGTTCTCTTATCAAAAGAACTAAGCTAAGCTCTTACCATTATTTTTTGAAAATTACTAAATAAAAGGTAGGTAAACATATGAAAATGTTTCACTACGATATCTGTAGTATAGTCTAACTTAAACTTAAAATCAAATTGGGGGTTATTACAAAAAAATGAGGGCTTAGCTAGATTCTCTTCTTAAAGAACTAAGCTAAACCCTTACATTACATTTCTTGCAAATTACTTAATCGAGGTAGGCAACCCATAATAAAGTTTCCCTACGATATTTGTAGTATAGACTAACTTATCATTAAAATCAAATTATTTTCTTTAAATTACAAAAAGTGCATTTAATTAACAAAATTAATAATTAAAATCTAATATTTTTAGAAAAGTTTTAGAAAAGTATTTACTTTTAAATCAAAATTATGCATTATAATATTAATTATTATTAACTTAATCTAGGAGGAAGCTTAAAATGATAGAAGTTTCAACCAATAAAAAAATCCCAAATTGCCACAACAAACACCAATACAAATTAATTGTTCTTATTTCAACACTAGCCTACATAAACAAAAAATATAAGAAATATACGCAAAAAACCATACTCTATCACTTTAATGAAAATCTAAAAAGAAATGGTCAAGATACTACTACATTAAGAACATTGCAAAAATATCTTTACAAATTAGAAAAAGAATTTAACGTCACAACTAACTACTATAAACACATGGGGGTAAATTGTGGCACTGAAATTTACTATCACCTTAATTATGAAAAAAGTGAGTGCCACTCTAAAATCAACCAATACTTTCAAGAAAAAAAACACTCTCGATTTAAATCGAGAGTTAATAACTACCTTAAAGACAAATTTCCAAAAAAGGGTAATGTAGAGTTGGGCGGGTGTTTAAGTAATAAAAATAATAAAAAAGAAGAAAGAAATAAACAGATAGAAAATTTTCAAGTAATAAGCTATGGCAATAAATGTAACTTCAAAGATAAAAGAATTCTTCCTATTGTCTTAAATTTAGATATTAATAAAAATGAGAAAATTCTAATGCTTAAAAACACAAAAAAACTTGAGATTATACTAACAAAAAGTAAAAATATATATTTTAACAAAAATTCTTTCAAAGAAAAGCAAAACAAATTGAAAGAAATTTTAAACAATAAGCAAAAAGAATTAGAAAAAAAAGGATATAATCCAAAACAATTGGAAACAGAATTTAAAAAAATATATGAAAACTATAAAAATAAGCCGCATTTTATAATTGAGTATCAAAAATATAGCGACTTAAGTAAAATAACGCGCAAATTAGAAAAATCAATTGAAATAAATCGGGAAAATTTACAAAAAAATTATGAGAATTTAAAAACAAACATTTTCAATATCCTCATTGAGCGATTAAAAAATACGGCAAATATTGAAGTTTTAAAGCCAATTGTAAAAGACTATTTAAATAGTAAAAAGAAATTAGAATACAATAAAGTATTTAACACGTATTATAATGAATTATTAGAGATAATAAAAAATAATCAAAATTCGTTAACGATAGAAGAATTTAGCGAAAAGGTTATATAAGGATTAAATATGGAAACTGCACCTGAGCCAATAAAAAAGGGTAAATGTAAAGTTGAGTGCAAAAATAAAGATAGATTTATTTTAATTGAGAAAGAAAGTGGTAAAGCAATGTACCATACATCAATAATGATGGATTTATACAAATTTGGAGTTTATGAGAATAAAAAAAAGAAACAAAATGAATTTAGAGTATCATTAAGGGCATTATTTAATGGGGAAAGAATTGTTCAAGAAACTCACTTATACCCCGAAAAAGAAGGGGATAAATTTTTAGGAATTTATTACGGCTTTAGAAAACCAATAAAAAAAGCTTTTGTAAAGTATGAAGTAAATGGGAATAGAAAATCTTATGGTTTTGCAAGGGCATATTACATGGAAGTTAGATTTAAAGCAGGTAGCGTTTTTTTCTACTTTAAGGGATTATACCGCTTATTATATAGAGAGAGAATGAATAATCACTACAACAAAATATTATTTAGTATGTTTACAGATTTAGAAAAACAAGTATATGAATTTTATGGGAAAAAATACCCGGAACAAGGACCACTAACAAAATGGATAATAAAAAACCTAAAATAATAACAATTGCAAGCCTCAAAGGGGGTGTTGGCAAAAGCACAAGTGCAATAATACTTGCAAATCTATTGTCACAGAAGCACAAAGTACTCCTAATTGATACAGATGATCAAGCTGCTGCTACGAGCTATTATTATAATGAATTAGAAATTAAAAATTTTAATGTTTCTCAGATAAATATAGGAAATGTTATAAAAGATAATATGGACATCAATAAAAGTATTATTAATGTTGATAATAATCTAGCGTTAATACCTAGTTACATAACAGTTGATGAATTGAATGGGGATTATTATTATGATAATCGTCATTTACCTATCGAATTTTCATTGAAAACAAAATTAAATTCCATAATTAATAATTATGATTATGTGATACTTGATACTAATCCTAAAAGGAATTTTACACTAAAGATTTCTCTAATTAGTAGTCATTATGTAATATCTCCAATGACGGCAGAAAAGTGGGCAGTTGAAGGATTTGAAACATTGAGGAAATTTATAAAAGAAGTGGCCGGAATACCAGTATTTATCGTTATAACAAGATTTAAAAAAAATGTTACCCATAAACAATTAATGAAAATAGTAAGTATGAAAAATGGGTTTTTAGGATGTATAAGTGAAAGGGAAGATTTAAATAAAAGAATAGGTTGTAATGAAAAATTTGATTTTTCAAAAGATTATATTATTGAGTATAAAAAAATATTGGAAACTTTTTTAGGGAAATTATAAAAATTAATAAACTCAACAAGTTCGTCACGCTGAACCTATTGAGCATAAAGGAGTAAATATGGATAAAAAAAATATTAACTTAAAAATTAATAAAAGAATTTCAGAAAATAATTTAAATTACATTCTTGATCAAAGTAATGAAAATCAAAGAAAAGAAGAATTTGAACAATTAATTACACAATTAAAAAATAATATTAAATCAGAAATATATAATATTATTGATACCATGAAAATCCTTAAAAAAATAAATGATAAGAAGCTTTATGTAGAAGGAGGGTATAAATATTTTAACGATTTTTTAGCAGATTTTAGATTAGCAAAGACACAATCTTATGAATATATAAAGTTGGCCACTGCAGTTGAAGCAGGATTATTAGAAGAGAATTTTATCACTAGTAATGGAATAAGGGCCTCCATAAGATACATTAAGAGTAAAACAAATGAAACAATAAAAAAATCTAAACAAAACCCAATAAAACCGTTAAGATTTCAACTTAAAACTCAAGAAAGTTACGATTTTTATAAAAAACATGCTAAATTCACAAGCTTTATGATGCATGAGATTTTTGAAAATCAAAAGGATTTTCTTAATAAAATTTTTAAAAAATATAAACAATTAAAAGGATAATAAAGGGATTTTATGAACAATTTGGCGTACAGAACGCATAACATAGAAAGTATAAAAAATGAATTTTTAAATATCGGGTTTAGTGAGGAGGCAATAGATTTTGTTTTTCTTCATAATGATAATTACAACTTTGAATATTTAAAAGAGAAAATAATTGATGTAGAAAAAAATTTACGAAAAGATATATCTAATTTAGACTTTAAGATAGATTATATTAAAAACGAACTTAATGCTAAAATAGATAGTGTAAATACCAAAATAGACAGTGTAGAAAAAAATCTACAAAAAGATATATCTATTTTAGATACTAAAATAGATGGTGTAAAAAACGAACTTAATGGAAAAATAGATAGTGTAAAAAACGAACTTAATGGAAAAATAGATAGTGTAAAAAACGAACTTAATGGAAAAATAGATAGTGTAAATAATAAGATTGATTTTGTAGAAAAAAATTTAGAGACTAAGATTGACACTGTAGAAAAGAATTTAAACGCTAAAATAGACACTGAAATAAAAAATTTACGCAAAGATCTTAATATGGGAAATAGGCTAATGCATTTTATGATATTAACGGCGGCAATTCTTGGGCCAATTTTAAATGCTTTATTTATGAGATATTTACAATTCATTAAATAATGAAATAATAATTATCTTTTTTAAACGGCATTATAATATCGTTTAATATTACTAAAAAGGAATATTATATTTTTGATCTATTATAAATTAAAACTTGTTTAAATTTTTTAACAATAGAATTTAAATAAGTTCTTTTTTGGTAAAAAGACAAATTGATTTTAATTCTAAATTGAACTATGATTAATTAGTAGAATTATTTTTATAATAAATTCTGCTAAACCCTTGACTTTATTAAAGTCTTTTAACAAGAGATTTTAATAAAGTACCCACTGTTTTTTACAAAAAGTTTTACAAATAAATTGACAACAGCTATTTTTGTTATATTATTGTCAAATAACGTTGATTGCATAAACATCAACGAAGGTTATTTATTTAGAATTTTCCAAAAAATCAGTAGTGGGAATTTATGGAATTTCTTTCATAAGAGATTTTTTATAAGTTCTCCATATTATTTTTTACAAAAAAGTTTTTATAAAAAACTTGACAAAAACAGTTTTTGTTATATAATCTGTTTACAGATTATATTTTATGTGTATTTTTCCGAATGTCTGTTGATTTCAGGTTTAGGCATAAAATTAATTTTTTGATTTTTCGGTATTTACATTTTAGTGGGACTTAGCCGATTTTCTAAAAAGGGAATTTGGTTAAGTCCCACCGGTTTTAAGAAAAAGTTGACAAAAATAGTTTTTGCCATATAATATATATAGCTAAAAATAATGTTGCATAAATCAAAATTAATCATTAATCTGATTGGGTTGGGACTTAACAGATTTTCTAATAAAAGAATTTCGTTAAGTCCCACTTCTTTTTGCAAAAATTTTTGTAAAAAAATTGTCAAAAATAGTTTTTGCTATATATTTATTATTAACTTAATCTAGGAGGAAACTTAAAATGACAGAAGTTTCAAAAAATAATAATTTTAATATTCAAGAAAATATTTATGGAGTATCTAAAATGAGGAATTTTGAGCAACAAAGTTTTATTGGTTGTGAAATGCTTGAAGAAACCCCAAATATTGTTGTTAAAGAAAAAAGCAAATTAAGCAAGATAGGCAAAAAATTACCCGGAATTAGTAAGCAAGAATGTTTTAAATTTAATCGAAATATTGATTTTAGCGTACAAAGAAACAAACTCGACAAATATGGGGCTAGTGAAGTGGGCACTGTTCTAATTGGTGGAGCTGGACTTAAAGACTTAATGATCAACCGAGTGCTTAAATATTTTGGTATGAGTATGCCTTTTGAAGAGAATTTATATATGCTCAAGGGTAAAGAGTTAGAAAATTTAGGATTTAGAGAATTTGTTAAAGCACATGGTGATGATATTGATGTACTATACAAAAACAAATATGCCAACGGTGTTGATAAATATAATTATTCAAAAAAAATAAATGGTTCAGAAAATTTAGTAGGCTCAACAATTGACGGTTGGTTTATTAATAAGGAAGGCAATAAAGAACTTTTAGAGATTAAAAGTAGTGACTCTAATTATATGAGTAGTGCTATAGCGGAGTACAATAAAAATGGTAATTTTTTAAGTAGTAAGTATTTTTTCAAATATTATGTGCAAGCACAAATACAATTAGCATGTACTGGACTTGAGCATTGTAATTTATTCTTCTTGATAGACGCTACACCAGTTAACTGTAAGATAAAAAGAAATGACTCTTTAATATCAAAAGTTTTAGAATTTGTTCAAAAATGTGAGCGGGAAATTTTTAATATAAGAAACGAAATTGCTAAAAACCATGGGATTAATTTATTAATTGCAAGTGATTATGATAATGAAACGTTTATTAATCTTGTTGAAGAGATTGAAGAGTTGGTAGTAAAGAGTGATTTTTATCAATCTGGAGTTGAGTTTAATTGGGTAAATGAATTTGTAGAGTATGTTGAGTGTATAGACCTTGAGATTAAGACCGATCAGTCAGCTATAAACCTTGAGAATGGCCTTATCGAGATTGAAAATTTAAAATCAGAATTAAATAAAATTCAAAATGAAAACAAAAAAAGAGAAAAACCCATAAAGGATTTACTCAAGATTAAAATTGACAAGATTTTGGAGGAATATCCGCTGATTAATAGCAGCGTAAATTATAGATTTAAGGAATTTATATTCAATTATGACGCCAAGAAAAGGGCAATAGCGGATAGATTTACGGAACTTTCTTCA
The DNA here is from genome assembly GCF_033969665.2 of Borreliella sinica. Lineage (GTDB taxonomy): Bacteria > Spirochaetota > Spirochaetia > Borreliales > Borreliaceae > Borreliella > Borreliella sinica. Next base: position 26,025 of record NZ_CP179554.1, read on the forward strand.
ATAGGCCGTAAAGCCTTTTTCCCAAGCAGTATAAGCAATATGTCGTATGCGAATAGTGTCCCCTTTTGAGTGGGGGCACTAAAATAAAAGAATTAAAAAAATAAATTAAAATCGGAGGTTTAATTAATGAATATTAGTAAAATAAAGCAAAGTAATAAGGGTTTAATAGTAGAGATACAAAAATGGGGTTGCTATTTCTTGTGTCTACATTACTATGCAAGTGTACTTAAGAAGATGGAATTTGACGTTTTTGATATAAATGCAGCGTATTACAGATTTTTAGGGCTTGATTATATTAGAAGCAATTGTTTTATTAAAAATCCATGTATGATACTTAATTACTATGGAATTAGAAGCAGCGTGAGATATGAGGCTTTTAATTATTTTGGGACTGCTAATGAGTTTGAAATTAGTGAGGTTAAAATTAAGGGAGTTGCTGGATTTCACTTTATTGCTACAGAAAGACAAGAGATATTATACGATTCGCTTAATTTAAAACCCCGCGGAAAAGAATTTAAAGTAACTTCAAAACGTATATTTAGGCTAAAATAGCCCCGCTATAGCTTTAAGCTATTTTTGGCTAATTTATAGGCTTGAATTTTGTTAGCAGAAGAGAGTCCATAGATATTATCAATTTCAGATGTTGAATAATATTTCATAAGTTCTTTAATTTGGAAAGAATTATAGCCATTGGATTTTAAATTTGAAATAAACAAATTTCTACATAAATGAAGTGATTTATTCGCCTTAAAGCCCGACTTTTTAAGAAGATTTTTGAATTTTTTAGAAATATGTATAATGTCGATTTGATTATCTTTAAATTTATGTTTGGTTTTTTGGAAAAGATAAGTTCTTCTAGTATCAAGATTTTTTTCTTCGAAGTGATTTTTGTGTGCCGTTTGAATAGCGCCGAATTCTTTAGAATTAATAACAATTTCTCTAATACAAGTGACTTGTCTTTTTTTTGCCACATTTACTTTTATATTGTAAAAAGTTTCCCCCGTTTTACTTGATAACTGTGTTATATCTTGCATTTTTACTTTTTGAATTTCAGTGCCCCTGCAGCCACTTATTAAAAGCAAATATACAAACCAGCCAGATATTGGATCGGTTTGTTTTAGTTGTTTAATGCATTTTATGATTATTTTGCTGGTTTTTGGAGTTAAGTAAAATTTAGGACTGGGTTTTAGATTTTCTTTTTTATTTTTAGTTGAATTTTTTAGAGTATTTTTAAGAATTTTATTTTCATCTATAACTTTTTGATAATCTTTTATGAGTTTCAAGATTAAATCTGTAGAATCTTTATTTAAATTAAGATAATTATTAAAGTCCATAAAGTCCCCTCCTTACAAGTGTTACTTTTAAATTAAGTAAAAGTAATAAAAATATATGAAAATTGTAATTTCTATTTTACCAAAAACAAAAAATTTTAGTCAAATTTTGTTAGCTCTCATTGCATGAAGAATTTGAGCTATAGAATAGCTGCAGTAAACAGAAGTGGTGATTTTAAGGGGGGCACACAAGAAAGACATGATACTTTGTGTGATATATAGCAAAGACTCTGAAATTTAATTTGTATGTCTTTTGTAATCTTTTGTAGTGAGTCAGTCATTTGCAATGGAGAGATTTTCAGGAGTTGATTAAAATTACATTTTCATTTTGTTAATATGTAACACAAAATGTAACAAAATTAATTAATTAAATCTTTAAAAAAATTGTAATTATTGAGTATTGCATTAAGCTTATCTTCGTAGGAGTAACTTATGATGAAAAAAATATTGATTATTTGTGCTGTTTTTGCACTGATAAGTTCTTGTAAGAATGATGCAGATTTAAAGCAAGGTGTAGAAAAAAAAGTTAAGCAAGGGATAAAACAAACAGAACAAAAAGTTGAGGGATTTTTAGAAAAAGTAGAAGAAATTATTTCAGATGAAATAGCAGAAAAATTAAAAGAAGAAGAATTAGAAAAATTAAATGAGAAAAAAGAAAATAAGAAAGATTCTAATTTAGAAGAAAAAGAAAATCTCAAAAATGATTTAAAAGATAATGAAGATGTTAAAGCTTTAAAACCTGAACCTATAACTTTAGAAAATAAAGAACCAAAATTAGAAATAGCAGAAACATTAAAACCAAAATTACCAGAAATGCCAAAATTACCAGTAGTAGCAAAACCAGTAGTTAAAGAAAAAACAGAAGAAGAAAAAGCTAGAGAAAAAAGGGAAGAGGACTTAAGAAGAAGAAGAAGAGAAAAATATGCTGAAGAACTGAAAAAAATGGAAGAACGGAAAAAGCAAAGAGAAGAAAGAAGAAAATTAATAGAATCAGAATCAGGCGAAAGTTTTCTTGAGGGAGTAACTAAAAATAAAATTTTAGAAATTGCAAGAAAGATAGATAAGATAACTAGCGATATTGATAGTATAAATCCAAAATCATATTTTGAGGAGAGAATAGAAGTATCTGGAAAAGAAGTTGAAGATAAAGTTACGGGTGCTATTTATGACGATATTACTAGTAGTAATTCAAGCGATAGTTCTGTTTATTCCGACTGGAGCGAGTATCTTGATTTAGAAGAAAAAGAAAACGGATTAGAAAGTCTTATTAAAAAACTAGAAGAAGATAGAAAAGGCCTAAGAGCTAAAATAAAAATAAAAGAAGGTAATATTGAAAAAAACAAAGATATTGTAATAATTAGTGATATTAAGGAAGATTTAGAAAAAGTGAAAGATTCTTTAAGAAAACTAAAAGAATATCTTGAAAGTAATGACAATAAAGAGGGACTTAAAAAAGTTGTAAAATGTAAAATGGATCCAAGCAGTGATGGTTGTGGTTTGAGTGCTAGTGATTATATAAATATCAAAGAGTAACAAAGAATGTGAACTGCGATACTTAAAAAGATTGAAGAAGAACTTAAAAGTATTGGGGTAAGAGTCTGAAAGTTAAGAAAAAAAAGTAATAAAAAATGGTTTTAAAAGCATAAAATATGAAAAACAAGACTTTTTGCTAGTCTTGTTTTTTTATTTAAGATATTTTTTTAACTAAAAATAACATAATCATTATTCAAAATATTATGTTTTTGCTCTATTATTATAGATAATATGAATGTTAATAAAGTTTTTGATTTTTATGATGTTTTGGATAATTTGACAAAAAGGGAAAGAAGCAGTGTTTATGAAGCAATAAATGGGCCTTTAGAACCCGTAAAAGAATTTATTAAAAAAGTTTTAAAAGATAAATATCTAATAGAAAAATATAGAAATTCCAAAAATGTTGAGATTAATTATAGCTACAAGGAAGGAATGCTAGAAAAATGTTTGGAAAAATTAGAAGAAGATAAATATGCTTCTGGCAAATTTTTACTTTTTGTTAATAAGATTTTTTATAATATAATACGAAGAATATCAGAACGAAACCAACCACATGTGATTGAAAAATTTAGAGATATGTTATTTATAAGCATACACTACTATGATAAAGAAATTTTCACAAGTAATAATCTTATGGATGAAATGAAATATTTTTACAAACTTATAAAGTCAAGGTTTATTAAAATGCAATAAATTAGCAAACTACTGTTCCTAAATCAATAAAAGCCAATAAATATTAAATACTCCCCAATAGATATCAAGAAATTATCAGTTTATGTTAACAATTCATCAAATTGCTTTACTATTTAGAGTAACAATTTGTTAATTTTGTTACTCTAGGAAACTATTTTTGAAAAAAGTTAAACGGTCTTTTGATGATTATGTTGTCTATTTTAGAGAGGGATTATTGGATGATAGAGAAATAGCGGCGAAATTGGGGGTTTCTAGAGTAAATGTATGGAGAATGAGACAAAAATGGGAAAGTGGGGAAACTTTTGTTGGCGAGAATTCTATAGTAACGATTAGTGAAGATACTTTTGAATACTTTATGACACAAGCTTTTAAATCTCGGGCTAAAGCTATAAAAATTAAGGGCGAATTAGATTTAGAGCGCTCCAATTTAGAATTGGGATTTATACGAGCATTTAAACAATATTCTAGCATTGAACTTGCTAGTATGCATTCAAAAATAAAAGATTTACAATCCAAAATTGCCTTTTTAAGCAAAAAATGTAATAAGAAAAATGAAAAAGATTTTAATGAAAAAATTAATTCTCTAAAAAGCGATCTTAATGACCTGATAAAGGAGTACTCAATAAGGGAAATGGGGCTTTACTATGAGTGTATTAAAAAGCTAACTTCTGCTTACGAAGTTGAGAGTAAAAATAACTACAAAAGTAGTAAGGGGTACAAGTGAATATATACGAAACAGAATTTTTTAAAACACTGCAAAAGGAATTCAAAAGAGAGCTTGGATTTGACATATCTAAATTAATAAAGTCACCCCCCCCCTTTGGCTAATTTTGATAAATTTGAAGAGAAATATTTAACTGTAAAGCAAAAGAGTGTGATAAAAAGTATCCAAAAGAACAACGAAAAGAAAATTATACTCAGTGGTGGAATAGCTAGTGGCAAAACGTATCTTGCATGTTATTTATTTCTCAAGAGTTTACTTGTAAATAAAAAGTTATACTCTAGTGATACCAATAATTTCATCATAGGGAATTCTCAACGCTCAGTTGAAGTTAATGTTTTGGGGCAATTTGAAAAGCTATGCAAACTTTTAAATATTTCTTATATTCCCAGACATAGGAACAATTCATATATATTGATTGATTCGCTGAGAATTAATTTATACGGTGGGAGCAAGGCAAGTGATTTTGGAAGGTTTAGGGGTAGTAATTCAGCGCTTATTTTTGTAAATGAGGCTACTACTTTACATAAGCAAACTTTAAAAGAAGTGCTGAAAAGACTAAGGCGTGGGCAAGAAACTATTATTTTTGATACCAATCCGGATCATCCAGAACATTATTTCAAAACCGATTATATTGATAATGTAGCAACTTTTAAGACATATAATTTTACAACTTACGATAATGTTCTACTAAGTAAAGAATTTATCAAAACGCAAGAGAAACTCTATAAAGATATACCTGCATACAAGGCAAGAGTTTTACTAGGAGAGTGGATAGCAAGTGCTGACTCAATTTTCACAGAAATTAATATTACCCAAGATTATGTGTTTACTAGTCCGATAGCATATTTAGACCCAGCGTTTAGTATTGGGGGTGATAATACCGCTTTATGTGTTATGGAGAGAGTTGATGATAAGTATTATGCGTTTATATTTCAAGATAAACGACCGGCTAATGATCCGTATATTATGAATATGGTCAAGACCGTATTACAGAATTTCAATGTACACACGCTTTACTTAGAAGATAGGGATAATACTAAAGGTTCTGGAGGATTGACGCGTGAATATATGACTCTTAGAAAGAGTATGAGTCAATATTTCAGAATTGCTCCAGTTAAGCCAAAGTCTAATAAATTTAGTAGAATAGCGTCGTTAATTACACCTTTTACTTACAAAAAACTTTATATTGCAAAGTATAGTAGTTCTACTGTATTTAGCGATATTTACGCTTATAAAGGGGATAATAAAACCCCCGATGATGCGCTTGATGCAATATCTGCTGCATATTTGATGCTATCTTTAGGATATAAAGATAGAATTGTCCATTTTGGCAATCAAAAATTTTTGTAAATTTTTTTGACAAAAATATTGGTTTTTGCTATCATATATGTAATTAAATAAGAATAAATAAAAAGTTATTTAATAAGAAGTAATAAAATGTGTAATTTAAGAAAAGCAAAATTAGTAGATAAAATAAATCCATTAGAATTATATAGATACTCAATATTTTTTAGAAATTACATAGAAAATGTAGCGGAAGATTGCCTCAAGAACGGAATTATTCTTGAGAGTACTGTTAAAAATATTAGTGAAGCAGAACTTGCTAGATTAAAGGTGCAGCTTAAAAATGCTTTACTCAATTGTATTATAAGCTACCGTTTTCATGGAATTGGATATATTTTAGTAAAAACCAAAGATTTAATATTAGACCTTGAAAATCCTGTTAATATAGAGCTACCTATTGGATTTGAATACCTTGATTATGAATATGTAAGGGATTTGGGAGCTAACTTTGATTATGTAACTTACAAGGTAAAAGCCAATAATCAGGATAATTCTTTTAATGATGTTAAAATACACAAAAGTCGACTCATAATATATGAAAATTTCGATTATATCTTAAAAAGATATGTTCCGTGTTATACGGAAAGTTTTTTGTTAGATATTTACTTATTTGAGAAGATATACGTTGAAATAGAAAAACGTATTGAAAATCACAATTTTTTATTTTACAAAGATGAGTCTTTAGTACAGCTACAAGATGCACTCTCAAGCGCGACAACTTCTTTGAACTCTCTTACACAAAACAGCAATAATGAAAAAGGAAATAGTTTTTTATCTTCCTTTTTAAAGAGGCAAAATACAAACAATCACAGTAAAGATATTTCTAATTTACGCAGTCTTAATGACTCATTGGCACATGAACTTACTAGGCTTAAGAACAATCTTAGTAATGAGGGAATGTTTTATACAGCTACTCCTAGCGCTAGTTTAGAAGTTATTAAGTATGACCTTACTTATTTAAAAGAGGCTTTAGCATTAATTAAAGCAAAAATCGGTGCTGATACTAAGGAGCCTTTAACCAGAAGTTTTAATGAGCAGGCTAAAGGACTCGGAAGTGATGGTAAAGGCGATAGGAGTAATTATTACGATTTTCTAAAGGGCGTACAAGAACAAGTTGAGAATTCTTGTAATTTAAAGCTTAATAAGTATTTTGGCCTTGATATGAGGTTCAATTCACTAATTATGTTGAGCGAAGATCAAAAGGTAGAAAGAGATATTAAGTTAATTGAGCTTTACAGCAAATATAACGAGCTTATAAAAAGCAGTTCTTTTAGTAATGAGGAGCGAGCTTTTTTAAAAGAAAAATTATTCTCATTTTGAGAAAAGGATTAAGAAAAGGAGTTGAAAAGTGATAGAAAATGAAAAAAAAGAAATAATTGACGAGAAAGTTCAAGAAGTTCAACAAGTTAAATCTGATACTAAAGTAATAAGCGCTGGGGAATATGAGGAGTATATACGCTTTAAAGAACAAGCAAATAATGCAAAATCCAAAGAGACAACTCGAGATTTAAGTATAAATGAGCGAATAGCAAAAGAACTTGCTGAGGCTCAAGAAAGAGATCGTTCCGAAAAGCAATTATTACTAGAGCTTGATCGCATATCTGAAATTGATGCACTTGCAAAAGCGCATCTCAGCAGCCACTTTAATAAAGAGGCCCTACTTGCAAAAGGATACACGCTAAAAGACATTATTCAGGCTCAACGCAGAGAACTTGTTCGCAAGTTTGTCACAGCTGGTCAAATTAAAGCTATTGCTAAAATATCAGATATAGATCATATAGATGGAGAGATACTAGAACAACTTGTCTCTCTGGCGAAAGAGAATATCAAATTGAGAAAAAACGCTAATAGCAATTCTTCTCCTATTGACTCAATCAAGGGCAATGTTATTGCTAAATCAGAAGAGAGCTTGCTTGATCCCAATTTTGTTCCAGTTAATTTTGCTGAGATTGTACAAGCCAAAAGCAATGCTTACAAGCAAATACGAGCACGGTTTTATGAGAATCGAAAATTTTATAAAAGAGTGGGCATTGCGTAAAGGAGTTTGTGAATGGCCAGTACAGATATAGCAAAAATCAAAGAAGAATTTGAAGACTTAGAAATTCACACAAAAAATATTTCTAATATCAATTTTGAACTATCAAAAGGCGATACTGTTATACTACTTCAATCAAGCATTAATATTTTTGATAAAAATGACGATATTCATTTTGATAAACATCATTTTTACATACTTAGCGCAATTGGCCCGAAAACTTTAAATTTAATTTCTGATACCGTTAAGATAAAAGCAAATAGTAGAATTGAAATAGCTAACCAAACAACTAGCTTAAAAAAAATTCTAGATAGTATTGTAAGTGCTATCAACGGCATAACAATAATAATCGATGAAAAAAATATTCCAGCAATTGATAAAGTGAGTTTAGGAATAAGAACCACTAACATTTCTACTGATATTAACAATTTATTTAAGTAATTTTTGCTAAATATGCTATAATTAATAGCATGGATTTAAGAATTGGTAATAATTTTGAATTGGTATTTAATAATGATTTTTCGCTTGTTGATGGAATTGACGAGCAAAAACAAAAATTGTTTATATTCCTAAAAGCCTTAAAGGGTAGCCTAAGTTATTCTCCTCATTGGGGACTGGACTACTTCTTACTTTTAAAACTGTTCAAGATTAACAATTTTCAAGCCGTGAAAAATTATTTTCATGAAATTTCTAAAGAACTTAACTTAGACATAATAAATATTTCTATTTCTGTAAAAGACCAAAAAGCACAAATATCCTTTTTTTTCTCTGGGGATATTTTAAATATGGAGTTTAATTTATGAGCATTGTTTTTGACTCTGATTTTGGTATTCTAAAGCGTACAATTAAGGATATAGTAAGATCAAAAAGGGAATATCTCCGCTCAAATTATGGAATTAACATTGATGATAGTAACAGCTCAATTTACAACATTATTGCATATTCTTTAGCATTAATTGAAGAAGAAATAATCGGTGAACTTAATCTCTTTTTTTCTAAAATGAAACCCGGTGGCACCTATTGGACTGCAATTGAAGAACACATTTCTTCTAAAAGCACAACTTACAGTGAAGTTAGGGCTGCTCTACTTAATCTTAATGGGGTAGAACACGCAAATATAAAAAGTTCCGCTGGTAAAGCTAATATATATCTAATTCTTAAAGAAGATTTACTAGACGCTGGTAAAACTACTATTAATAATCCAGAATTTAAAGCTAAACTTTGGGAAACATTATATCTTACAACCCCTAGTGGCACTTTACTTGAGGGAGATATAGAAATTGATGGACTCAACTCAACTGGACAACTTAAATCTTACAAAATATCCCTAGGCAAAAGAAAATATGTTTATATGAAAGTAAAGTATAAACTTGATCTTAAAAACTATCTTTACTTAAACATAGACTCTCAAATTAGAGATATATATTCTCGGATTATTTCAAATAACTATTCTGATATGGGAATTAGCTTTGAATATCAAGACTTTTTTGCTCCAGTTAATGAAGTAAAGGGAATTAAGTTTATGGAAATTACAGCCTGTGTTAAAGATACAGACACTGAAAGTATTTCAAAAATCAGTGATAGTGATTTTAAGAAAAACGAAGATATTGCCATTACTGATGATACAATACTGCTTTTCAACACAACTGAACGACTACTTATTAACATTGATACTTAAAAATTATGAAAATACCTAATTTTTTGAAAGACACCGAAATTCAGAAATTTTTGCGTACAGAAACTGAATACGCACAACAACTTCTCAATGAGCTTAGGTTTCTTAATTCTAACCTTATAACCATTGACGCAAAAGAGAATATAAAATCACGATATGTTGCTATATGGATATCTCAAGTCCTGTCGATTTTCTATGCAAAAACTCAGACTCTACAAAGTATTACAAGCAATATCAATAGTGTTATTTTTGCTTTACGACATATTGGCACTGATGAGTCGTTTAGACTGATTTTCAAGGCGTTTTTAAATGTGGATATTACAGTTACTACCCCTGAAGCTGGCGTTATTGATATAGGCTTAAAAGGCCCAATAAAGACAAACTTTATCACATTTATTTCGCCTAGCACTGCAAAAGAAAAACGGCCAAAAAAAATACTAATTGGAGAAAAGAAAAAGGGGTACGTTCTATCTAAAAAGGCTTTGGTATTCAACTCTCTTCCTAAAGGATATGATCATTCAATTTACGCTTTTATAAAAGGGATTATTCCTATTGGTAGAGTTCTTAAGATTAACAATAAAGATGGTGAAAATATTATCACTTTTAATAATTAAGGAGGCTTTATGGCTGAGGGTGAAGAAAAATTACTAATTGATGAGGAAGAAACGGTTCAGATTAAAGATTTAAATAAGGTAACTAAAGTTGAAAACACCGACCTTTTATTGCTTGATGATGGGGCTGCAAGCTGCAACGCTATTACCTTTAAAAACTTCTTAAAAACAGTTAAAGACAAAACATTTAAGGGAGAAGGACTGGGGGAGTTTAAAGAGATAATTAAGTCTACAATTGCGGAAGAGTTAGCAGCTGATACAAGCTTTGTAGAAAAAGTTTACGCTAAAATAGCTGACAAGCTAATTGATAACGGTTCTGATAAGCTTTCCAACCTTTTTAGCAAAATTAAATCGCGCCTAACAAATAGCATATCAGCAGCCACTCTATCTAGAAGTGACGATCTTTTGATAATGTCTTCAAGCACTATTCAAAAAACTCCAATTCCTAAACAATTACTTGGTGTGCCGTCAGACTTTTCCTATGAGGGCAAGGTTTCGGGCTCTACAATTTATCCGTCTAGCTACGAACAAAAAAGAACAGTTATCGATTTTACAGACTATCAAGAAGTAAGTCTTCTTTTTTATAAAAGTTTTGATAATCAAATCATTTACCTTGATATAGAACTTGCGATAATACATCATTACAATGAAACAAAAAAATTATACCTAAAATATTCAGATGAAACTGAGGGAAATTTAGTTTACCAACATAAAAGCTACTCTGATATTGACTCTAGATTCCCAATGTATAAAGGATGGTATATCCAAAAAAGATCCTACTTATCGGGGAGTAATGTTCCATACCTTATGAAACTGTAAATTTTTTAGCAAAAATTAAAATTTTGGTATATACTGTATATATAAATAAAAAATTAAAATGAGGATTAAAAAAATGGACATTAAATTAACAGAACTTCTTATCAATTTAAATGAAATTAAGCTTATAGCAGTTATGATTTTTGTAACAGTAATAGTTCTTGGGGTGTTATTTCTTCTAAAACCTTTACTAAAAGACATATTGTCTATACTAATAGGTAAGTTTTTTAAAAATGGCAATGGAAATGGCAATAGCGGCCGTATTAAAAAATGAGATTAATTTATGAAGTTGTCTAAAGATAATCTTGAAATTGGGCTTACATCCATATCAAGCCTTATTGATATATTTTCTAAATTTGAAGATGAATTTGATGAAATTGCACATAAAGGATTTTTATTAATCTATGAATTGTATTCTCATTACACACTAATCTATAAATCAAATATGGAAAGACTTGAAAATGCATTAAGCCCAACAATAGCTAAAAAGCTAACCCCAATAAATGAGAAAATCAATACACTTGTTGATTTAATTAATTCTGATGAAAAAAATCTAAAAGTATCCAATAATCTAAAATTCAATCGGGATGGAAAACCTATCTACCAAGAGGAAACAAATAATGCAAAATAATACTCTTGAATTGGGGCTTAATTTATTATCTAGCTTAACCAACATAGCTAAAACCGATACAAACATTGATCATAACTATATTAATACTTTTAGTAGTATAGTAAATTTCTTCTACAAGACATATATTGGGACACTAAAATCTATGGAAAAAGCCGAGTCAATGAAAATATTTGAAGAAATACAAGAGATATTAAAATACAATATTGAGATAATAGAGGCTATTTCTAGCAGTAAAAGTAATAGAATTATCTCCTCATTAAAAGCAAAACGAAACAAAATCATGAAAGAATACGTAGATATGCTTAAAAGGGGCGAAAATGCGTAAACTAGTAAACTTTTTATTACTTACTTTACTGCTATGTTGTAGAACTATTGCGGGGCTACCAGACGAGCCAAAACCGCCAATTATTAAAACACTAGGGGCTTTAGCCAAATATGAGACTCAACTATCAGAATATGTTATGTACCTTGTAACATTTTTGGCTAAAACAAAAGTGAAAGTTAATGACCCAAATTATCCAGAATTCACTTACCCAGACTTATCAACACTAAAAGAAGAACACTCAATGCCTTCAGTAAAACATAATATCAAACTACTTTTAGAGTATATCCAAAAAACAAAACCAATAGCAAAAAAAGTTTATAATCAGTATTCAAGATTAAAAATGTGAATTACAAAAAGTTTTTTCTTGCAAGAAATTATACTTTATAATCTTAAAGCCGTTTATCACTACCATATTTAAATGAATTTTATTTTTGGAATAAATCTTAATAAAGAGATAAGCTTACCAATATTCTATTTATTAAGGAGTGCAATATGCAAAAAATTAATTTATTAATATTATTTATGTTTATTATCGGTATTAATAATTTAATTTCTTATGAAATTAAAAAAGATGAAATTATAAAAGTTAAAACCTTAATGTTATCAAAGAATCCAGAATATAATTTCCCTGTAAAAAAAGAAGATGAGAATAAAAATCCATTTGAAATTTTAAGGATAGGCTTAGAAAATTTTATTAACCAAGTGGGCCCCGAAAATATCTTTGAAGTCAAAACATTAAGTCATTTAATAGGTACCGGATTTGTCGTAATATACAAAGAAAAGAAAAAATAATTTATAGCTTGTGTAATATTTTTTAAAATTTAAATGTTAAAATCTCTAGATATTGGATTAAGCTTAATATCTAGAGATTTCTTCTGTTATAAAAATTAATTTGATATAATTATTGCCTGATTAATTAGTGCCTTCTTCTAAGAATTTTATTATTTTATCTATTTGTTCTACAGCTTCATTAGACATTGTTGTTCCATTGCCAGCAGTAGTGTTTCCATTATACTTTATAGTTACTCCGACCAATTTTGCTTCTGACCATATTTTATTTTTTTCACTATCTTTATTAGTAATACCCTCGATAGTTTGTTTAGCTGCTTTTAACGCTGCCAATTTGGCTGCTAATTTATCTTGGAATAGATTTTCCAACTTTAATAGTTTCTCTTTAAGCCCTGGATCACTTATATCCTTAAATCTTTCTTTCAATTCATTTATTTTATCTTTATAATCTTTAAACTTTTTTTCACCACCAACCTCTTTATTATTAAGTTTTGAAATATCTAAAAGCAAAGAATCTATTTCTTTTTTTTCGTCTGCATACGCTTCTCCTCCCATAAACGCTTTACAAGCCATTATAAATAATAATGATGATATAAAAAATAATTTAACTAAATTTTTATTTTTCATTAGTTACTCCTTGATTTAAAATAATTAAATAAAGCTAGCGCAACATTGCAAAATATAAATTTCTTTCTCAAACAAAAATTTATAAAAATAGGGTCTATAATTACAAGAATATTTTTTACTTAATGTATTGTACTGAAGATAATAAAAGGAGATAAAAATGAAAATTATAAATATATTATTTTGTTTATTTTTACTTGTTCTAAATGGCTGTAATTCTAATGATAATGACACTTTAAAAAACAATGCCAAACAATCACAAAGTAGACAAAAGCGCGATTTAAGCCAAGAAAAAGTACAACAAGAAAAACCAAAATCCAAAGAAGAACTTCTTAGAGAAAAGCTATCTGATGATCAAAAAACACAACTTGACTGGTTAAAAACCGCTTTAACTGATGATGGAGAATTTGATAAATTCTTGGGATATGATGAAAGTAAAATAAAAACAGCACTGGATCATATAAAAAGTGAACTTGATAAATGTACCGGGGATAAAGCTGATGAACAGAAAAACACTTTTAAACAAATTGTTCAAGGTGCGCTTGGCGGTGGAATAGATAATTTTGCAAGTCAAGCAGATAGTACCTGTAATGCTGGTGGTTAATAATAACAACACCACCCAACATTATTGAAGTCTTGCGAGCAATTGGAACAATTAAAATAGTGCTTAAGCATAAACACCTAAATTATACCTATAGCAAAACCCCCCTATATTGGGGGGCTTGCTATGGAAGGATATCGCTATGGTCTATTGCTATGCTGCAAATATATAATCAAATTGTTTATCTTTTTTTAAGACACTAAAGAATATTAGCGGGCTAGCACCATACATAGGCTTTTTAAACGACATAAACTTTTCAAAATCTTGTAAATCCTTTAATCTATTATTTCTCTTAAAATAGTCTTTTATAATCTCAGCCCAATAGTTTATACTCTTGAAATCACTATTTTTTTCAAAATACGAGATTAAATCGGCTTCAATTTTCTTGATATCATCAACATCATTGGGGTCTATATTTTGAATAAAGCTTATTTTTTGAATAATTGAGTTTATATTCTCTTTTGTTGTAGAGCTGTTTACCCAATTTTTTATATTAGACAACGCTTCTTTAAAAATGCTGTAATAATAAAGCCTATCTTTTTTTTGTTCTAGATTAATATCTTTTTTCTGGACTTGAATAGTGTTGTTTTTTTGTTCTGAAATATTGCTTTTCTGATTATAAAATCTCTCTTTTTTCTGATAGTGATTAACAACAGTTTGTTCTTGCTTTCGATTAACACTAGCTTGTCTATTGGCAACATAATTATCATCATTATTGTAAATAGGCGCTGCATCAGTATCAACTTCACTTCTTATGTTAAGACAAGCGACTAAAGTATACCTTTTAAAATAAGTAATAGATGATCCAACTTTTTGTGGTAATGTATTTATAGTTTTAGCCTCATCTATATGAATTCGCGTATCAAATGATTCTCTATACCCAGTACTTTTACTGTAAAATGTAGTTCTAATATAATCAACTATGCCATATTGACCCTCTCTAAACATTGGAAATTGCCTAAACATAAGATCCAAATTATGCTTTTCAATAACGTTGTATATTTCTTCTACTATGTCATTGAAATCTTGGTATTTGTATTTAAGCCCTTTATTTGTAAGACTTTTATCAATACCCGGTAAATTTCTAAGTAAAGTATCCATATCGTTTAAGAATTTAATTTCTGCTTGAATATTATTTTGGATATTATTTTGCATATCTTGATTATTAAAATTATTATTTTTTGATATTTCTTGCATTTTATGCTCCTTCATTTATGATTAATAATAAATATATAGCAAAAACTATTTTTGACAATTTTTTTACAAAAATTTTTGCAAAAAAAGAAGTGGGACTTAACCAAACTCTCTTGTTAAAGAATCTCGTTAAGTACCCACCATATTCTTATTTTTTTGTAAATTCAAAATAAAGGTAGCAAAACAAATGATAGTGTTTCACCACGATATTTGTAGTATATCTCAATTTGATTTTAAATTATAAATTGGGGTTATCAAAAAAATGAGGGCTTAGCTAGATTCTCTTCTTAAAGAACTAAGCTAAACCCTTACATTACATTTCTTGAAAATTATCATAAATAAAGTAGCAAAACAAATGAAAGTGTTTCACCACGATACTTGTAGTATAGTCTAACTTAAACTTAAAATCAATTTATTTTCTTTAAATTACAAAAAGTGTATTTAATTAATGAAATTAATAATTAAATTAAATATTTTTTAGGAAAGTATTTACTTTTAAATCAAAATTATGCATTATATTATTAATTATTATTAATCATAAGTAAAGGAGCATAAAATGCTAGAAGTTATAACCAATAAAAAAATCCCAAATTGCCACAACAAACACCAATACAAATTAATTGTTCTTATTTCAACACTAGCCTACATAAACAAAAAATATAAGAAATATACACAAAAAACCATACTCTATCACTTTAATGAAAATCTAAAACGAAATGGTCTAGATATTGTTACACTAAAAACATTGCAAAAATATCTTTATAAATTAAAAAAAGATATAAAAGTTACATCAAATTACCACAAACACTTGGGGGTAAATCGTGGGACTGAAATTTACTATAAACTTAATTTTCCAAAAAAAGAGTGTTACTTTAAGATAAACAAATTCTTTGAAGATAAAAAACAATCAAGATTCAAAAAAAGAGTTGAAAAACACTATTTGGACAAATTCCCTTTAGGGGGGAGTGTATATTCGGGGGAGTGTTTAAGTAATAAAAATAATAATAAAAAAGAAGAAAGAAACAAAAAGGTTATATAAGGATTAAATATGGAAACTGCACCCGAGCCAATAAAAAAAGGTAAATGCAAAGTTGAGTGCAAAAATAAAGATAGATTTATAAAAATTGAGAAAGAAAGTGATAAAGCAATGTACCACACATCAATAATGATGGATTTATACAAATTTGGAGTTTATGAGAATAAAAAAAAGAAACAAAATGAATTTAGAGTATCATTAAGGGCATTATTTAATGGGGAAAGAATTGTTCAAGAGACTCACTTATATCCCGAAAAAAAGGGGGACAAATTTTTGGGCCTTTTTTATGGATTTAGAAAACCAATAAAAAAAGCTTTTGTAAAGTATGAAGTAAATGGGAATAGAAAATCTTATGGTTTTGCAAGGGCATATTACATGGAAGTTAGATTTAAAGCAGGTAGCGTTTTTTTCTACTTTAAAGGATTATACCGCTTATTATATAGAGAGAGAATGAATAATCACTACAACAAAATATTATTTAGTATGTTTACAGATTTGGAAAAACAAGTATATGAATTTTATGGGAAAAAATACCCGGAACAAGGACCACTAACAAAATGGATAATAAAAAACCTAAAATAATAACAATTGCGTCAATCAAGGGCGGTGTTGGTAAAAGTACAAGTGCAATTATATTTGCTACTTTGTTAGCTCAAAAATATAAAGTATTATTAATAGATATAGATACTCAAGCATCTACTACCAGTTATTTTTACAAAGAAATTACAAATCAAAAGATTAATATTGTAAGTGAAAACATATACAGAGTATTGAAAGAAAAATTAGATATAAATGATGCAATTGTTAATATTAAAGATAATTTAGACCTAATACCGAGTTATTTAAGTTTGCATAAATTTTCAAGTGAATTTATTCCCCTTAAAGAGTTGAGATTAAAGGATAATTTAATTTTTTTAAAACAAAATTACGATTATATAATAATGGATACTAATCCTAGCTTAGATTTTACTTTATCAAACGCTTTGCTAACTAGCAACTGCATAATAGTGCCAATGACGGCAGAAAAATGGGCAGTAGAAAGTTTGGATTTATTAGAATTTTATATTAAAAATTTAAAAATAAAAATTCCAATTTACATTCTTATAACAAGATTTAAAAAAAACAATACCCATAAAGAGTTATTACAACATGTTAGGTCTAAAAAAGGATTTTTAGGAATTGTTCATGAAAGAGAAAATTTAAATAAGAAAATTACTGGCAATGATGAATTTGATATGACTAAAGATTATATCAATGAATATAAAGAAGTATTGTCAAAATTTTTCACTATGCATGAAAAATATATTATAAAAGGTTGTTCACAATCTGGACAATCTTGAAATAAAGGAGGTTTTTATGAAAATAGAATTAAACAAAAGGGTTTTGTCAGAAGAAATAGATCCAGATGCAGAAAAAAAAATTGTTACCAATGAAGATGCAATTACTCATTATAATTCTTTAAAAGATAGATTGAAAGCTAATTTTAGAAAAGAAATATTTCACAAAGTGGACAACATTAGAATTTTAAAAGAAATTAAAGATAATGAATATTATAAGTTGGATGGATATAAAAGTTTTTTTGCTTTTGTAAAAGATTATAATATAGCAAGAACCCAGGCGTATAATTATTTAAAATTAGCAAATGCTTTGCAAGAAGGGCTTATTAAAGAAGACTATGTAATAGAAAATGGCATTCATAATTCTCTTGATTTAATACAAGATAAAGAAAGTCCAACATTTAAAAAATCAAAAAAAAATCCAATTAAACCATTGAGATTCCAACTTAAAAGTAAAGAAAGTTATGATTTTTACAAAAGCAACGCTAAGTTTACCGGGTATCTTTTAGACAAATTATTTAATAATGAAAAAGAAATGATTAAAAAAATTCTAAAAGAATATAAGCAATTAAAAGGATAATAAAGGGATTTTATGAACAGTTTAGCGTACAGAACATATAACATAGAAAGTATAAAAAATGAATTTTTGAATATGGGTTTTAGTGAGGAGGCAATAGATTTTGTTTTTCTTCATAATGATAATTACAACTTTGAATATTTAAAAGAGAAAATAATCGATGTAGAGAAGAATTTACAAAAAGATATATCTAATTTAGACGTTAAAATAGATAATGTAGAAAAAAATTTACGAAAGGATATATCTAATTTAGACGTTAAAATAGATAATGTAGAAAAAAATTTAAATACTAAGATTGATAGTGTAAACAATAAGATTGACAATGTAGAGAAGAGCTTACAAAAAGATATATCTAGATTAGATAGTAAAATAGATAGTGTAAAAAATGAACTTAATGCGAAAATAGATGGTGTAGAGAAGAGTTTAAACACTAAAATAGATAGTGTAGAAAAGAATTTACGTAAAGATCTTAATATGGGAAATAGATTAATGCATTTTATGATATTAACGGCGGCAATTCTTGGGCCAATTTTAAATGCTTTATTTATGAAATATTTACAACTCATTAAATAATGAAATAATAATTATCTTTTTTAAACGTATTATAATGCTGATGAAAATTACTTATTAGTAATATTATATTTTTGATCTATTATAAATTAAAACTTGTTTAAACTTTTTAACAATAGAATTTAAATAAGTTCTTTTTTGGTAAAAAGACAAATTGATTTTAATTCTAAATTGAATTATGATTAATTAGTAGAATTATTTTTATAATAAATTCTGCTAAACCCTTGACTTTATTAAAGTCTTTTAACAAGAGATTTTAATAAAGTACCCACTATTTTTTACAAAAAGTTTTACAAATAAATTGACAACAGCTATTTTTGTTATATATTGTCAAATAACGTTGATTGCATAAACATCAACGAAGGTTATTTATTTAGAATTTTCCAAAAAAATCAGTAGTGGGAATTTATGGAATCTCTTTCATAAGAGATTTTTTATAAGTTCTCCATATTATTTTTTACAAAAAATTTTTTATAAAAAACTTGACAAAAATAGTTTTTGTTATATAATCTGTTTACAGATTATATTTTATGTGTATTTTTCCGAATGTCTGTTGATTTCAGGTTTAGGCATAAAATTAATTTTTTGATTTTTCGGTATTTACATTTTAGTGGGACTTAGCCGATTTTCTAAAAAGGGAATTTGGTTAAGTCCCACCGGTTTTAAGAAAAAGTTGACAAAAATAGTTTTTGCCATATAATATATATAGCTAAAAATAATGTTGCATAAATCAAAATTAATCATTAATCTGATTGGGTTGGGACTTAACAGATTTTCTAATAAAAGAATTTCGTTAAGTCCCACTTCTTTTTGCAAAAATTTTTGTAAAAAAATTGTCAAAAATAGTTTTTGCTATATATTTATTATTAATCATAAATGAAGGAGCATGAAATGCAAGAAATATCAAAAAATAATAATTTTAATATTCAAGATAACGGAGTATCTAAAATGAGGAATTTTGAGCAACAAAGTTTTATTGGTTGTGAAGTGTTTGAAGAAACCCCAAATATTGTTGTTAAAGAAAAAAGCAAATTAAGCAAGATAGGCAAAAAATTACCCGGAATTAGTAAGCAAGAATGTTTTAAATTTAATCGAAATATTGATTTTAGCGTACAAAGAAACAAACTCGACAAATATGGGGCTAGTGAAGTGGGCACTGTTCTAATTGGTGGAGCTGGACTTAAAGACTTAATGATCAACCGAGTGCTTAAATATTTTGGTATGAGTATGCCTTTTGAAGAGAATTTATATATGCTCAAGGGTAAAGAGTTAGAAAATTTAGGATTTAGAGAATTTGTTAAAGCACATGGTGATGATATTGATGTACTATACAAAAACAAATATGCCAACGGTGTTGATAAATATAATTATTCAAAAAAAATAAATGGTTCAGAAAATTTAGTAGGCTCAACAATTGACGGTTGGTTTATTAATAAGGAAGGCAATAAAGAACTTTTAGAGATTAAAAGTAGTGACTCTAATTATATGAGTAGTGCTATAGCGGAGTACAATAAAAATGGTAATTTTTTAAGTAGTAAGTATTTTTTCAAATATTATGTGCAAGCACAAATACAATTAGCATGTACTGGACTTGAGCATTGTAATTTATTCTTCTTGATAGACGCTACACCAGTTAACTGTAAGATAAAAAGAAATGACTCTTTAATATCAAAAGTTTTAGAATTTGTTCAAAAATGTGAGCGGGAAATTTTTAATATAAGAAACGAAATTGCTAAAAACCATGGGATTAATTTATTAATTGCAAGTGATTATGAGATAATGAAACGTTTATTAATCTTGTTGAAGAGATTGAAGAGTTGGTAGTAAAGAGTGATTTTTATCAATCTGGAGTTGAGTTTAATTGGGTAAATGAATTTGTAGAGTATGTTGAGTGTATAGACCTTGAGATTAAGACTGATCAGTCAGCTTTAAATCTTGAGAATGGCCTGATTGAGATTGAAAATTTAAAATCAGAATTAAATAAAATTCAAAATGAAAACAAAAAAAGAGAAAAACCCATAAAGGATTTACTCAAGATTAAAATTGACAAGATTTTGGAGGAATATCCACTGATTAATAGCAGTGTAAATTATAGATTTAAGGAATTTATATTCAATTATGACGCCAAGAAAAGGGCAATAGCGGATAGATTTACTGAACTTTCTTCAATAGGCCGTAAAGCCTTTTTCCCAAGCAGTATAAGCAATATGTCGTATGCGAACAGTGTCCCCTTTTGAGTGGGGGCACAAAAATAAAAGAATTAAAAAAATAAATTAAAATCGGAGGTTTAATTAATGAATATTAGTAAAATAAAGCAAAGTAATAAGGGTTTAATAGTAGAGATACAAAAATGGGGTTGCTATTTCTTGTGTCTACATTACTATGCAAGTGTACTTAAGAAGATAGAATTTGACGTTTTTGATATAAATGCAGCGTATTACAGATTTTTAGGGCTTGATTATATTAGAAGCAATTGTTTTATTAAAAATCCATGTATGATACTTAATTACTATGGAATTAGAAGCAGCGTGAGATATGAGGCTTTTAATTATTTTGGGACTGCTAATGAGTTTGAAATTAGTGAGGTTAAAATTAAGGGAGTTGCTGGATTTCACTTTATTGCTACAGAAAGACAAGAGATATTATACGATTCGCTTAATTTAAAACCCCGCGGAAAAGAATTTAAAGTAACTTCAAAACGTATATTTAGGCTAAAATAGTCCCGCTATAGCTTTAAGCTATTTTTGGCTAATTTATAGGCTTGAATTTTGTTAGCAGAAGAGAGCCCATAGATATTATCAATTTCATGTGTTGAAGAATATTTCATAAGTTCTTTAATTTGAAAAGAATTGTAGCCATTGGCTTTTAAATTTGAAACAAACAAATTTCTGCATAAATGAAGCGATTTATTAGCCTTAAAGCCCGATTTTTTAAGAAGATTTTTGAATTTATTAGAAATATGGATAATGCTAATTTGATTATCTTTAAATTTATGTTTGGTTTTTTGGAAAAGATAAGTTCTTCTAGTATCAAGATTTTTTTCTTCGAAGTGATTTTTGTGTGCCGTTTGAATAGCGCCGAATTCTTTTGAGTTAATAACAATTTCTCTAATACAGGTGACACTTCTTTTTTTTGCCACATTTACTTTTATATTGTAAAAAGTTTCCCCCGTTTTACTTGATAACTGTGTTATATCTTGCATTTTTACTTTTTGAAGTTCAGTGCCCCTGCAGCCACTTATTAAAAGCAGATATACAAACCAGCCAGATATTGGATCAATTTGTTTTAGTTGTTTAATACATTTTACAATTATTTTGCTAGTTTTTGGAGTTAAGTAAAACTTGGGACTGGGTTTTAAATTTTCTTTTTTGTTTTTAGTTGAATTTTCTAGTGTATTTTTAAGAATTTTATTTTCATCTATAACTTTTAGATAATCTTTAAATATTTTGAGGAAAAAATCTGTATCACCTTTATTTAAATTAAGATAATTATTAAAGTCCATAAAGTCCTCTCCTTACAAGTGTTACTTTTAAATTAAGTAAAAGTAATAAAAATATATGAAAATTGTAATTTCTATTTTACCAAAAACAAAAAATTTTAGTCAAATTTTGTTAGCTCTCATTGCATGAAGAATTTGAGCTATAGAATAGCTGTAGTAAACAGAAGTGGTGATTTTAAAGGGGGGCACTTAAGAAAGATACTATACTTTAAGTGATATATAGCAAATACCCTGAAATTTAATTTGTATATCTTTTGTAATCTTTTGTAATGAGTCAGGCATTTGCAATGGAGAGATTTTCAAGAGTTGATTAAAATTACATTTTCATTTTGTTAATATGTAACACAAAATGTAACAAAATTAATTAATTAAATCTTTAAAAAATTGTAATTATTGAGTATTGAATTAAGCTTATCTTCGTAGGAGTAACTTATGATGAAAAAAATGTTGATTATTTGTGCTGTTTTTGCACTGATAAGTTCTTGCAAGAATTTTACAAGTACAAGTAGTTCAAGTGAGCAAAGTAGTTTAAGGGAGCAAGTAAGTAGTAATGAAATAAAATTCTCTGAATTTACTGTAAAAATTAAAAATAAAGATAATAGTGGTAATTGGACAGACTTGGGAGATTTAGTTGTAAGAAAAGAAGAAAGAAGAAAAGGAGAATATGGTATTGCAACGGGTTTAAATGCTGGTGGGCACAGTTCCACATTCTTTGAAGTAGAAGAGTCAGAAGTTAATAACTTTGTAAAAGCAATGACTGAAGGGGGAACATTCAAAACCAGTTTTTATTATGGGTATAATAACGAACAAGGTCATACAAGCGGTATCCAAAATAAACAGATAATAACAAAGATAGAGAAAATTGATAATTCCGAATATATTACATTTTCAGGAGATAAAATTAAAGGAGATTCAGGGGATAAAACTGCTGAATATGCAATACCACTAGAAGAGCTTAAAAAGAATTTAAAATAAAATTTTAAACGTAGGGGATATTATTAATGAATAAAAAAATTTTGATTATTTATGCTGTTTTTGCGCTGATAATTTCTTGTAAAAATTATGCAAGTGGTGAAGATTTAAAGCAAAATTTAAAAGCATACGTAGATAAAGAATTAATGCAGGGGGATGATCCTAAAAACAGTTTATTTAATCCACCCCCAGTATTTCCGCCAAATCATCACGATAATACGCCTATATTAAAAGTTCCACAAGCACAAAGTGGCGGTCAACAAGATAAAAAAGAAGATAAAGAAAAAGAAGAGATTGAAAAAAAAATAAAAGAATTGAAGGAAAAGATAGATAAATCGGATGATAAAACCTCTCTCAATGCGTATTCTAGTTATGAAGAAGAGATAAAAAAAATAAAAGAAGAATTAGAAGAAAAATTAAAAGATAAAAAAGAAGATAAAGAAAAACTTGAAAAGGAATTAGAAACCCTTGAGAAAACTTTAAAAGAAAAAATAGCAAAAAGAAAAAAAGCTTTAGAAGATGCTAAAAAGAAATTTGAAGAGTTTAAACAACAAGTTGAATCTGCAAGCGGAGTAACTCATGGTGAGCAGGCTAGAGGCAAGGGTAGTGTTGGGCAACAAGCTTGGAGTGAGGCCAACACATTAGGTTTAAGAGTAAGTTATTCTAATGATGATGATACTAGTGGTATGTCAAATGGAATAATAGATGGGGCGATTAAGCAAATTGAAGAAGAACTTAAAAGTATTGGGGTAAGAGTCTGAAAGTTAAGAAAAAAAAGTAATAAAAAATGGTTTTAAAAGCATAAAATATGAAAAACAAGACTTTTTGCTAGTCTTGTTTTTTTATTTAAGATATTTTTTTAACTAAAAATAACATAATCATTATTCAAAATATTATGTTTTTGCTCTATTATTATAGATAATATGAATGTTAATAAAGTTTTTGATTTTTATGATGTTTTGGATAATTTGACAAAAAGGGAAAGAAGCAGTGTTTATGAAGCAATAAATGGGCCTTTAGAACCCGTAAAAGAATTTATTAAAAAAGTTTTAAAAGATAAATATCTAATAGAAAAATATAGAAATTCCAAAAATGTTGAGATTAATTATAGCTACAAGGAAGGAATGCTAGAAAAATGTTTGGAAAAATTAGAAGAAGATAAATATGCTTCTGGCAAATTTTTACTTTTTGTTAATAAGATTTTTTATAATATAATACGAAGAATATCAGAACGAAACCAACCACATGTGATTGAAAAATTTAGAGATATGTTATTTATAAGCATACACTACTATGATAAAGAAATTTTCACAAGTAATAATCTTATGGATGAAATGAAATATTTTTACAAACTTATAAAGTCAAGGTTTATTAAAATGCAATAAATTAGCAAACTACTCTTCCTAAATCAATAAAAGCCAATAAATACTAAATACTCCCCAATAAATATCAAGAAGTTATCAGTTTATGTTAAAAAATTTCTAAATTGCTTTATCATTTAGATTAACAATTTGTTAATTTTGTTACTCTAGGAAACTATTTTTGAAAAAAGTTAAACGGTCTTTTGATGATTATGTTGTCTATTTTAGAGAGGGATTATTAGATGATGGAGAAATAGCGGCGAAATTGGGGGTTTCTAGAGTAAATGTATGGAGAATGAGACAAAAATGGGAAAGTGGGGAAACTTTTGTTGGCGAGAATTCTATAGTAACGATTAGTGAAGATACTTTTGAATACTTTATGACACAAGCTTTTAAATCTCGGGCTAAAGCTATAGAAATTAAGGGCGAATTAGATTTAGAGCGCTCTAATTTAGAATTAGGGTTTATACGTGCATTTAAACAATATTCTAGCATTGAACTTGCTAGTATGCATTCAAAAATAAAAGATTTACAATCCGAAATTGCCTTTTTAAGCAAAAAATGTAATAAGAAAAATGAAAAAGATTTTAATGAAAAAATTAATTCTCTAAAAAGCGATCTTAATGACCTGATAAAGGAGTACTCAATAAGGGAAATGGGGCTTTACTATGAGTGTATTAAAAAGCTAACTTCTGCTTACGAAGTTGAGAGTAAAAATAACTACAAAAGTAGTAAGGGGTACAAGTGAATATATACGAAACAGAATTTTTTAAAACACTGCAAAAGGAATTCAAAAGAGAGCTTGGATTTGACATATCTAAATTAATAAAGTCACCCCCCCCTTTGGCTAATTTTGATAAATTTGAAGAGAAATATTTAACTGTAAAGCAAAAGAGTGTGATAAAAAGTATCCAAAAGAACAACGAAAAGAAAATTATACTCAGTGGTGGAATAGCTAGTGGCAAAACGTATCTTGCATGTTATTTATTTCTCAAGAGTTTACTTGTAAATAAAAAGTTATACTCTAGTGATACCAATAATTTCATCATAGGGAATTCTCAACGCTCAGTTGAAGTTAATGTTTTGGGACAATTTGAAAAGCTATGCAAACTTTTAAATATTTCTTATATTTCCAGACATAGGAACAATTCATATATATCGATTGATTCACTAAGGATTAATTTATACGGTGGGAGCAAGGCAAGTGATTTTGGAAGGTTTAGGGGTAGTAATTCAGCGCTTATTTTTGTAAATGAGGCTACTACTTTACATAAGCAAACTTTAGAGGAGGCCTTGAAAAGACTAAGGCGTGGGCAAGAAACTATTATTTTTGATACCAATCCGGATCATCCAGAACATTATTTCAAAACCGATTATATTGATAATGTAGCAACTTTTAAGACATATAATTTTACAACTTACGATAATGTTCTACTAAGTAAAGAATTTATCAAAACGCAAGAGAAACTCTATAAAGATATACCTGCATACAAGGCAAGAGTTTTACTAGGAGAGTGGATAGCAAGTGCCGACTCAATTTTCACACAAATTAATATTACCCAAGATTATGTGTTTACTAGTCCGATAGCATATTTAGACCCAGCGTTTAGTATTGGGGGTGATAATACCGCTTTATGTGTTATGGAGAGAGTTGATGATAAGTATTATGCGTTTATATTTCAAGATAAACGACCGGCTAATGATCCGTATATTATGAATATGGTCAAGACCGTATTACAGAATTTCAATGTACACACGCTTTACTTAGAAGATAGGGATAATACTAAAGGTTCTGGAGGATTGACGCGTGAATATATGACTCTTAGAAAGAATATGAGTCAATATTTCAGAATTGCTCCAGTTAAGCCAAAGTCTAATAAATTTAGTAGAATAGCGTCGTTAATTACACCTTTTACCTATAAAAAACTTTATATTGCAAAGTATAGTAGTTCTACTGTATTTAGCGATATTTACGCTTATAAAGGGGATAATAAAACCCCCGATGATGCGCTTGATGCAATATCTGCTGCATATTTGATGCTATCTTTAGGATATAAAGATAGCATTGTCCATTTTGGCAATCAAAAATTTTTGTAA